>JANQHU010000038.1 GCA_028282485.1 Bacillota bacterium | reverse complement strand
CAGCTCTTAGGAGGGGTTCATCTAAAAATTTAGGATTTTTATATTTGCCAAAGGGAACGTTGAATTGCCCTTGGCTATTCACCCGAAAGAGGCCGTTGTAGCAGGTCTTATTTAAATAGATAATCCGAGCGGCCTTTTCTACCAGGGATAAAAATTGATACTCTTTTTGGCGGTCTAAGTCCCGGATATAGTAATAGTAATCTTTTTCATTTTTATGTTTAGCTAGGCAAGCAAGGAGATCTTCTAGCTGATCTCGCACTGCTAAGTAACAATTGCATAGTTCTTCGTTAATATCATTAATAACAGCCTTCTGGGGTTGGAGCGCGAAGAGAACGGCACCTCCCCCTAAAAAAGGTTCGTAGTAGGTATTAAATTGTGTGGGTAAATATTTCCGAATTTCACCGAGAAGTTGGCGTTTGCCCCCGGCCCATTTTAAGAAAGGTTGTACTCCTTGTCCATTTTGCATAAGCGCCTCGCGTTCCTCCATTTGAGGTTGAAAACCTTTTATAGTTATTATATACAAATATCCTAAAATGTGCAAGGGTTATTCGAACATACGATCGTGTTTTTATGTTTAAATTAGTAGAAACGGGCTTATGGTAAGATAAGCCCGCGGGGAGACCTGGATTTAAAAGTAATGATGATCAAAATTAATATTTAAAAAAGATATGGTTTCCGATCACCGTGGTAACTGGTTGGGAACTAACCCAACTATTTGAGGTTTTGGCAGGATTATAAAAACCATTGGCCCCATAACTAGGGTCTTGTCCGCCGATAGCGGCAGCCACTGCTTTTTGGGCCGAGCTACTGGGAGCATTATTAATTCGTCCATCTAAAACCGGGCTAAATTGATAACGCCCGTTGGAAATCTGATAGACTACACCATAAATGCTATTGGGATAACGGGGATCTTCATAACGGTTCAAAATAGAAGCGGCAACGGCAACTTGGCCTTGATAAGACTCTCCGCCGGCTTCTGCAGTAACCAGGCGGGCCAATAGATCTAAATCAGAGGCACTAAAATTATGATTACTGCTAGTGTATGTAGCAGCAGGTGTTTTCACAGGTAGTTTTAAAATCTGGCCGGGATAAATGAAAGCATATTTCCCCAAATTATTTAAGGCTAATAGTTCGCTAAGGGAGATATTATTGCGAATCGCAATCAAATAAGGCGTATCCCCAGGCTTTACTTGATAAATACTCCCGGAACTAGTGGTAATATTTCCTTTCGGGATTAACAGTTGTTGGCCAATCCACAGATAATTACTAGTTAAATTGTTAGTAGTCTTTAGGCTCTCAATGGTAATACCGTATCTTTGGGCTAATAAATAGAGGGTATCTCCGGCCTTTACAACATAGTGGGAATTTGAGACTGTCGGTTTGGTCCAGGAGATTTGTAGTTTTTGGCCTGGATAAATAACTGGAGAATAAAGATTGTTAACTTGAGTCAAAATTTCGACGGAGGTACCATAGCGTTGCGCAATTTTGTAGAGGGAATCATTAGCTTGGACATAATAAGTTTGCGCAAAGGAGACGGCTTGTCCAAAAAGAAAGGTGACCAGTAAGATGAAGACGATGGCATAAAAGAGTCGTAAGCGCAATAAAATCAGCTCCTTTTTTGGCCACGGAGACAAAAAAGTATTTTGGTTGCAGAGAAAAGTTTAGTAGAGAGGAGAGAACGAAGTGAACTGTTAAATAACTAAAAAAGATCCGTGGCATTTTTAGTTTTTTTTATAAACTTTTCATTTAAGTTCTAGTATAGGAAATTCTTTAACTATCACGAAAGCTCCTTGTGGTAAATAACGGAATTTCACTCAAAAAGCCGTTTTAACCAGTCGAAGAGACGGCGGGGGGATCTTTTGCGGCATAATCGGCAGGTTTCGGTGGGTTGCTCTGTCAGGGAGAGCTCATCTTCTTTAATGCGGCGGCAGTATGGGCCGGGGAGTAAGCCGGATTTTTCACAGACGAGCATGCGGACATAACGATGTTTTTCACAAAAATTTTTTGGCTCAGTTCCTAAGATAAAATATTCTCCTCTGCGGGGGCAGAGAGTAGTTGCTCTTAACCCGGTGTCTTGACAAATATTGGTCTTAACCACATTGGTGGGTTTATGAAAGTTATGCGCCGGAGTTTTTGCCAAAGCTTTTCTCATAAAGCGGGCCCAAATGGGAGCGGCTATTCTACTGGCCGATCCGGGCAGAGAACGATTATTATCACAGCCTACATAAACACAAGTAGCCAAGTCGGGAGTATACCCCACAAACCAAGCATCCCGATTTTTTTCGGTGGTGCCAGTTTTACCGGCGGCTGGCCTTTTCAGTAGGTATCTAATGTTGGCGGCGGTCCCGCCCGGTCTTAAGACATCAGTTAAAGCTTGGGTGACTAAAAAAGCAATTCCGGGGTCTAGAACAGGGCTTTTTTTTGGTTTAGCAGCATAGAGAATGCTCCCGTCCCGGGCGGTAATCTTTTTAATAGTAAAAGGCTGATGGGCGATCCCTTTATTAGCTAAAGGCAGATAGGCCGTTAAGAGCTCCAGGGGGGTTACTTCCCCGGAACCTAGGGCGAGGGATAATTGTTTGGGTAGACGGGAACTGATTCCCAAAGTACCAGCTAACTGAATTACCGGGGGAATTCCAATTTCATTTAATAGTTTTACAGAAATGACATTGCTAGAACTAGCCAGGGCCCGGCGCAGGGACAAGTTTCCGGTAGTATCCTCTTTATTATTATCTAAAGGACGATAAGCCTTGGAACCAATAAAGTAAGTTTGGGGAGTTTGATCCAGTTGAGTAGCCAGGGTATAATTATTTTTCAGAGCAGTGGCATAGACAATCGGTTTGAAGCTGGAGCCGGGTTGGCGTTTAGCTTGATAGGCTCGATTAAATTGAGTTTTGGTATAGTCCGATCCCCCCACCAAAGCCTTGATTTCCCCGTTAGTCGGATTGATGGCAATTAGTGCTCCTTGAGGCTGAGGGATCCCTTTTTGATTACGGAAAAGTTTGGGAAGCCCTTTTTGCAGAGCCTTTTCTGCGGCTTGTTGCATGGTGAGATCTAAGGTGGATTCGATTTTAAGCCCTTCAGTAAAAATGATTCCGGGAGAGTCCGGGAAGATCTGAGCAATCTCGTTTTGTAGAAAATCCATAAAATAAGGAGCGGTCTTGGTTTTATTCTTTAATCCTGGTAGGGAAAGTTTTTGCTGGCTATAGGCTTCATACTCGGCAGCAGAGATATAGTTACAGATTTGCATCCTATATAAAACGCTTTTAATTCGTTTACGGGCGGCCTCTGGATGCAAATAGGGGGAGTAGTAGGCTGGTCCTTTAGGTAGTCCGGCCATTAAGGCTAATTCGGCTTGATTGAGCTTGGCAATGCTTTTACCAAAATAAGTTTGTGCCGCAACCTTGACTCCGTAAGCGCCATGGCCAAAATAAATTTGGTTTAGATAAAGCTCTAATATTTTATTTTTTGAAAAATGTAATTCTAATTTGATGGCTAAAAAAGCTTCTTTAATTTTGCGCATAAAAGTACGCTCGTGAGAGAGGTAAGCATTTTTAGCCAGTTGCTGGGTAATGGTACTGCCCCCTTGGTGCAGAGAATTATGCCGGAGATCATGCCAGGCAGCTTTGATAATCCGCCCGGGATTAAGACCATAATGTTGATAAAACCGATGATCTTCCACCGCTAAAAAAGCCTTAATTAAAAAAGGAGGAATCTCTTCCAAAGTTACCGCGCGTCGATTCTGGTTATAGAAAGTATCAACTAATTGTTGGTTACAATCAAAAACTTCACTAGCCACCGGCATTTTCGCTTTTGGTAGTGGTGAAAAAAGAAAGATCAAGATTACCACAATTCCGGCTAAAGCAAGAAAAATTAGTGCATTTTGGAGGTTAGTAAAAAAGGGATTCTTTTTCGGCAGCGAACGGTTGCGGGATGGACGTGCCATTGTGTTACTTCCTTTCCCCGTCTGTAATGGTATGGTTTGGCTTTAAGCCCATGTTAAAGGCATTTTATGATATCAAGATATCTAATTCGGTCAATATCTATAATTATCCTCTCTTGGAGAAACATATATATTACTTATTATATGGTTAATATCTCCCTCTAAAACATTTTTATGTGAAAATAAAGGTAAATCCTCATTTATTGTGGAAATAAAAACTGAAAATTTGCAAAATAAAGAGACTATCATTAATTTGAAGGAAATTTATGTTATGAATTTAATAAGTGCTTTTAGCTTGGGATTAGTTTTGGGAATTCTGCTGATGCTGCTTCTCAATCGCTTGAAACAAAAAGAAGTCGCTAAGTTAGCCCAGGAGTTTATCAGAGATGCGGAAAAAGAACGACTTAATGATTTGGAAATATTAATTAATCGATTGAAAGAATCTTTTGCGGCTATTTCCTATGATTCCTTAACTAAAAATTCCGAACAATTCTTAAATCTGGCTGAGACTACTTTAAAAAATCAGACTCAATTGGGGGAACAACTTTTTGATAATAAAAAACAACTAATTGATCATTCTTTAGAATCCATTGGTAAAGAATTATTCAAAGTTCGCGAAGTTATGTCCCAGTTAGAAAAAGACCGGGAGCAAAAATATGGTGAGCTGGGCAGGCAACTAAAGAATTCCATACAGCAAACCAATCAGTTGTGGGAGACTACTAATGAATTAAAAGCCGCCTTAAGTAATACCCGCATTCGGGGCCAGTGGGGCGAAAGAATGGCCGAAGATGTCTTGCGGGCAGTGGGTTTAGTTGAAGAAATCAATTATTGGAAGCAGACTAAAAATGCCGCCGGAAATCGTCCTGATTATACCTTTTTATTACCCAAAGGGTTAAAGGTAAATATGGATGTCAAATTCCCTTTAGACAACTATTTGCAATTTTTTGCAGCGGAAGATCTGGCTCAAAAAGAAAAATTTCGAACCCAGTTTTTTCGGGATGTTCGCAATCGGCTCAAAGAAGTAACGGTGCGGGAATATATTAATCCCTTAGAACATACTGTCGATTATGTTTTAGTCTTCATTCCCAATGAGCAGATTTATAGTTTTATTATTGAATCGGAAATGAGTGTTCTGGATGAAGCTTTAAAAGCAAAAGTAATTCTTTGTTCCCCCTTAACTTTATATGCTTTTTTGACGGTAATCAGGCAAGCGGTAGAAAGTTATAGCCTAGAGCAGACCACCACTCGGATTTTAAGCTTATTAAATAATTTTTATAAACAGTGGGAGGCCTTTTGCCAGTCTTTTGATAAATTGGGTAAAAAAATAGATGATGCCCGGACCGAATACGGAGTTTTGGTGTCGACTCGTACCAATCAATTGGAAAAATCATTGCAAAAGCTGGAGGAATTACGGAAACAAGGAGAAGTCACTAAAAAATCGGAGTAATCGGTTGCTCTAAAAAATTCTACTATTTTTGCCGATGGTAGAATTAGAGATAACAGAATTATTTTTTATGAAATGAGGGCTGGTTATGAAAGTGCTAATTGTTGATAGCTTAGCGATGTTTCGGGCCATGTTGCGAAAAATTTTAGAAAATGGTTTTTTTAGCGGAACTATTGAGGCGGAAAACCGGAAGCAGGCCTTAATAGTTCATCATAAAGAACGGCCCAATATAGTCATCGTGGATGTTAGTTCCCCTCATACCCAAGGCCTAGAGTTGATTGGGGATTTATTATCTATTGATCCCAAGGCGCGAATTATTGTTTCCAGTAATGCCGGGCAAAAAGAAAAGGTAGTTGAAGCTTATCAAAAAGGGGCCAGGCATTTTCTTTTAAAACCTTTTGATCAAAATAAGGTTTTGGAGACAGTGCGGAGTAGCCTGTTGAATCCGAATATGGTGAAAAGTAATAGCCTATAAATATTATTAACTAGCAAGGGATTTCGTTACGAGGTGATATTTTGTGAGCCAAACAGCTCCCATTGGCATTTTTGATTCAGGGGTAGGTGGGCTATCCATTTTAAGAGAGATTAGTAACTTATTGCCCGAAGAAAAATTTATTTATTTAGCGGATTCGGCTCATTGTCCTTACGGGATTAAACCGGTAGCTCAAATTCGGGAACGCACTTTGGAGGTGACTCAGTTCTTGAGCGAACTGGGGGTTAAAATAATTATTGTGGCCTGTAATTCGGCTTGTGTGGCTGGGCTGGATCAGGTGCGAACCCTTTTTGCCGATATACCGGTGATCGGAGTAGAACCAGCTTTAAAGCCGGCGCATAATTTGACTCGAAATGGTAAAATAGGAGTATTAGCTACTAATTTAACTTTAAAGGGCGAGCGGTTTTCCACCTTAATCAAAAAGTACGGTACCGGGGTAACTGTTTTCACCCAAGCAGCCCCGGGATTGGTAGAATTAGTTGAAGCCGGAGCGATTGATGGTTATCAAACCGAAAATTTACTCCGGCAGTATCTTGAGCCCCTACTGGCCAAAGCAATCGACACGCTAGTTCTAGGGTGTACCCATTATCCCTTTTTAAGCCCGGCCATAAAAAAAATTTGTGGCCCGGAGGTCTTACTTTTGGATACGGGTAAAGCCGTAGCCAAACAAACCGCCCGAGTATTAGAAGAAAAAAAACTGCGCGGCGATCAGCCTAACGGCCAGAACCTTTTTTATACTACCGGTCCCATTTCTACAGTAACCCCAGTAATCCGCAAACTCCTCGCTTCTCCTAACATTGAAGTTTTAGCAGCTTCCGTTTAACTGAAACTCTTCGGCTATTTTGGTGAAAAATGGTAGGGAATTTAAAATAGTTTCACGAGAAACACAGTAGGCAATCCGAAAATACCCCGGCGCCCCAAAACCACTTCCGGGAACTAAAAGAATGCGCTGCTTGGCAGCAGCCTTGACAAAAACAATATCATCAGCCAGAGGGCTTTGTGGGAAGAGATAAAAAGCTCCTTGGGGTTTGGTTACTTTAAAGCCAAGGGCTACTAGATTATTATATAATAGATCCCGTCGCTCTTGGTAAACCGCCACGCCGTGTTTTTTGCCTTGGAGTTTGGAGACCAATCTTTGCATTAAAGCCGGGGCGTTAACAAATCCCAACACCCGATTTGCAAAGACTAAACCGTTAAATAAGAGTTCATGATCAGGCAGCTGGGGGTTAATCGCGATATAACCGATGCGTTCTCCGGGTAGAGATAGGTCTTTACTATGGGAAGTAACTAAAAGGCTATGAGGGAAGATCTTCAGTACCGCAGGGAGATGAATTCCGTCATAGACTAAGTTGGAGTATGGTTCGTCGGAAATTAAATATATAGTAGTGCCGTAGGCGGCTTCTTTGACCTTAATTAAGTTCTTTAATTGTTGTAAACTACTTTCTGAATAGATTACTCCGGTGGGATTGTTGGGTGAATTAAGTAAAATGGCTTTAGTCTTACTAGTAATGGCTTCGTCCCATGCTACTAAGTCCAACTGAAAGTCGGTTTTGGAATTTACCGGAACCAGTTTTCCTTGAAAGTTAGTCACATAAAAACCGTACTCGGCAAAATAAGGGGTACTTACCAACACCTCATCTCCCGGATTTAAAATAGTTTTCATGATCACGTTTAAGCCTCCGCCGGCTCCTGTGGTCATAACTATTTGTTTTTCGTGAAGGGTGAGCCCGGAAACTTGGCTAAGATGGGTAGCAATGGCGCGGCGGGTTTCCGGAAAACCAGCGTTATTCATGTATTTATGCATTCCAGGAAGTGGATTGGTGGCTAAGTTAACTAATTCCTGGTGAAATTCTTCGGGGGGTTCTAAATCCGGATTGCCTAAAGTGAAATCAAAGACTTGATCAGCTCCGTATTTTTCTTGCAGACGGGCTCCTTCTTCAAACATTTTGCGAATCCAGGAAGATTTGTTTAAAGATTCCTGAACTTGAGACGAAATCGACATTGCAAAAGACCTCCTAAGATGATTATAAGATAAGCATTAATAGCAATAATATTTTATGGTTTATTTGAGCTAATTATTATTTAGGTATTATTCCCGATAAATGGAATTTTTCCTTCTTACAAACTAAATCATCAAAATACCACTTTACTTTCGGGGCAAAATCATTTATAATTATTTTTGCACAGGCCGAAGTGGTGGAACTGGCAGACGCGCTGCGTTCAGGGCGCAGTGGGAGTACTCCCGTGCGGGTTCAAATCCCGCCTTCGGCACCAGGATTTTTTTAAGATGATAGATGATAGTAGATGATTTTTTGTAAACAAATTTTTTAAATTTGTTTTTTTTGTTTTTGGAGGAAAGAGTATGAATAAACATGAGCGGCAGAAAATATATGACAAAAAATTGCTAAAAAAAATTATTATTGTCCTTCTCTTTAATTTTTTAATTATTGGGGTGAGAGGAGATATTCCAAAGTCTAATCAAAAGGAGTTGATTAATGAGCAAAGGTGGTTTAATTATATAGAAACCATTATTAGAAAAGGCGAATTGTATCAAAAAATGGACTCCCAAAGAGAACGATATCAAAATATTAATTATTATTTAGAAAATAAACAAGTAATTTTAAAAGATTTTTATTCAAGTGATGCTAATTTGGCGGCAATTTTTATTGATATAGATGGCGATCAGGTTGATGAGTTATGGTTGATTCAACGTGAAGGTTCGGGAAACTTTGATTCCACTTTAATATTTAAAAAGCAAAACAAAGTATTTAAAGAAGTAGGATACCTCGATTCCTACGCTATTCCGTACCTTTATCAAGGTAGAATTTATTTTATTGGAGTAACACAGGATATGGAAACCAAAAATCCAAAATATGTAAATTTTTACCGATTTAAAGGATTAAAACCAATTGTTCAAAAACAGTATCAATTAGATTATCAATATGACTTAACTTCAATATTGCATTCAAAATTCAAAAAAATACCTTCTCGAAAAGATTTGAAAAAATTAGTGGATTTTTCCGAACCAATTTCTGAAGTGGCGCAGATTACAAAAAAGTTAACTGAAAATGAATATCATTTGGAAGTAATTGATGAAAAATATAACCGGAAACTTGAGTTTTATGCGGGTTTGTTTTTTCGGCCTGCAAGTTCTCCCCTACATTGGGATTTGAGGAATCGCGGCAAAGTAACTATTGGTAATATTGATGAAGATGAGTATTATTGTAGGGGATTTACCTTTTTTAGAGATAATTTAGGTTATTTATCTCTTTTAAAAGCTTTTTATTGTGGGAATAAAGTCATCATAAGAGTATATCGTTTCGAAAAAAATTCACTAAAAAAAGTATTAGAGACTAGCATCAATCCTAAAATAGTTATACATAAAAATTAAGTTAAAGCCAGTTATTTATAATTGTGATCTTAATTTAAACAGAAAAATAGATAGAGAATCACTTTATCTATTTTTAAATCAATAGGCTAAACCTGCGGAGGCAATGCTCCCGGTAGGATGTATGTTGATGCATACATCCTACTTTTATCATATCCTAATTTTCTAAGCTTAGTCAAACTAATTTCTTGAGATTTAAAATTACCTTCTTTGCTTTCTTCTCCATTTTAACAAAATGTTAAGGAAAATGACCTTTTAATTGTAATAGAAATCCTCTATGATATATAGTATAAGGTTTTAATCAAATTTCAAGGAAGGCATTAGGAGGAAGGTTAATGAAGTTAACCAAGCGGTTGGGACAAAGGGTAATTATTTTATTAGTAGTAGGCTGTTTATTAATAGGGCTTTTTAGTGGCTGTTCCGAAAAGGTAAAGTTTGATCCTTTACAAACCCAGAAATTTACAGATGATTTTAGTGATAATCAGGCGGATGGTTGGGAGTTGGTGGGTGATGTGGCCGAGTGTGTGGTTGCCAACCAAGAGTTATTAGTTAAAGGCCTCGATGCCCAGCTGTTAGCCACTAATACTAATTTTACCGATTTTCTGTACGAACTTGATTTGGCAAGGCAGTCCGGATCGGTCTTAGCCAAAGCTTTAGACAAGGCCAAAGTACCGGAGGTATTCGGGGGGCTCCTTTTTCGGCACATTAAAGTTGCTGACAAAGTCAATGGTTACTCGGTGAAGGTTGTCGTGCGTCGGGGCGTATGTTCCTTAGTCTTAGCAAAAGTTATACAAGGCCGGGAAGTTGGTTTAGAAAGAGTTGCTTTAGAAACCTTAACCAATGCTTGTCGGATTAAGGTAAAGGCTGTGGCTAATCAAATTGTAGTTTATGTTAATCATAAAGAGCAGCTAAAATACACGGACGAGAAAGCCCTTTTAACCGGGGGAAAGATTGGGGTTCTGGTGGGAAATGGACATTATGCATTTGATAATATTAAGGTGGAAAGGCTCGCTAAAGATTAATTACCTATAATCCGTATAATTTAAAAATTTCAGTTTCGATTACCAAAGGTAGATAAATTTGGTATATATAAATTATTTTGAGTGGCGCAAACACCCTTGATTACTGGGTTTGGAGAATTGTAGTTTTTAAAAACCCAGTAATCAAGGGCGTTTGCGGTTTTTAATCCTATATTGACTTTTTTGAAATAATGCCTTATTATAATTATATAAAGGAATAGGCGTTATTTTTTTAATAAGGGGAGGTTGCTATGAAGATTACAGGTGCGGAGATATTAATCAAGTGTTTGGAGAAAGAAGGGGTTGACGTTATTTTTGGTTACCCTGGTGGAGTAGTTATTCCTATTTATGATGTATTATACGATTCGAAAATTAAGAATATTTTAGTGCGCCACGAACAAGGAGCAGTCCATGCGGCCGATGGTTATGCCAGAAGTACTGGTAAGGTAGGAGTCTGTTTGGCGACCTCCGGACCGGGAGCTACCAATTTGGTAACGGGCCTTGCTAATGCTTATATGGATTCGATTCCCTTAGTGGCCATTACCGGGCAGGTACCTACCTTTATGTTAGGCAAAGATTCCTTTCAAGAAGCAGATATTACCGGGATCACTATGCCGATAACTAAACATAATTATTTAGTAACAAAATTAGAAGATTTGCCACGAGTTATTAAAGAGGCTTTTCATATTGCCAGCACCGGCCGTCCGGGCCCGGTCTTAATAGATTTGGCCAAAGACGTAACTCTTACCAAAGCCAAGTTTGATTATCCGGAAACAGTAAAGCTACCGGGCTATAAGCCTAATTATGTGGGAAATAGCCGTCAAGTAAAAGATGCCGCCGAAGCTATAAATGGGGCGAAAGCGCCGATCCTCTATGTGGGGGGAGGGGCAGTCTCTTCCGGAGCAGACGAATTGGTAAAAGAGTTAGCCGAAAAAGCGAACATTCCGGTAACTATGACTTTGATGGGTTTATCAGCCTTTCCGGGCAGTCATCCTTTATCATTAGGGATGCTCGGAATGCACGGCACGGCCATAGCTAACTTTGCCGTAAGTGAATGTGATCTATTGATAGCGGTGGGTTCTCGTTTTGATGACCGGGTCACCGGAAAGCTGGATACTTTTGCCTCTGATGCAAAAGTAATTCATATCGATATTGATCCGGCGGAGATTAGTAAAAATGTTACTTGTCATATCCCCATTGTGGGAGATGTAAAAACCGTATTATCTAATTTGGTGGAAAAAGTAAATCCCGCCAAGCACAAAGAATGGCATCAAAAAATTGACCAGTGGCGTCAGGATTGGCCCTTAAACTATGAATCCGGTGGTTTAAAACCGCAAATGGTTATTGAAGAAATTAGCCGAATAACTAACGGAGAAGCTATTGTTTGTACGGAAGTGGGTCAACATCAAATGTGGGCGGCACAGTATTATCAGCTTAAGAATGCCCGTTCTTTTGTAACTTCCGGCGGTCTGGGAACCA
>JANQHU010000030.1 GCA_028282485.1 Bacillota bacterium | reverse complement strand
CTTAACGCTACTCGCAACCGCGAACCCGGGGGTTCATTCATCTGGCCGAAAACTAGAGCAGTCTTATCAATAACGCCGGATTCTTTCATCTCCAACCATAAGTCGTTTCCTTCACGAGTACGTTCACCCACTCCGGTAAAAACCGAAAAACCACCGTGCTCCGTAGCGATATTGCGAATTAATTCCATAATGATTACGGTTTTTCCTACTCCGGCTCCGCCGAAAAGACCTACTTTACCACCTTTAGGATAAGGAGCTAACAAATCAATAACTTTAATCCCGGTCTCTAAGATTTCTTGATCTGTTGATTGATCTTCATAGCTAGGGGCCTGGCGATGTATGGGCATATTGATTTCCGGCTCTACCTCGGGACCATTATCAACAACTTCCCCTAAAACATTAAATACGCGCCCTAATACTTGGCGGCCCACCGGAACCTTAATGGGTTGATTCTCGGAGAAGGCTTCGACTCCCCTGGTTAAACCGTCGGTAGAACTAAGCGCCACGCAACGCACCTGATTATTACCTAATTGTTGCATTACTTCGGCGACGATAGTCTCTTCCTGTTCCTTAAATGCAAATTTTATTTTGATCTCTGTTTTAATATCCGGTAGCTCTTCCGGTAAAAACTCGATATCGAGAACCGGTCCGATGATTTGGACAATATGACCTTTTGCCATCAAAAAAATCCTCCTAGTTTGTCTCTAAAGCTTCCGCTCCACCAACAATCTCGGCAATTTCCGTTGTAATTTTACTTTGCCGAATTCGGTTATAACGTAGTTGATAAAAATCAATTAAATCGCCAGCATTATCAGTAGCTGATGCCATTGCTGTCATGCGCGCTCCCAATTCACCAACCTCTGTTTCCATAAAGGCACGTTTAATTTCACTTTCTAAGTAACGGGGAATAATCTTCTCTAAGATTGTCTGTTGGTCCGGTTCAAAGATAAATAATCCCCTTTTTTCTACTTTTCGGGCCTTGGAAGGATCTATCGGTAGTAATTGAAAAGCGCGGGGTCGTTGGGAAATGGAAGAATAGTATTTGGCATAATACAAATAGATCTGGTCAAATTCTTCTTGTAAATAATAATTTAAAATCTCCGTAGCAAATTCTCTAACCAGGGAATTAGTTGCTGCGGCTACTGTTTCGGTATAACTTTTAAAAATAGGCCATTGTTTGGAACGAAATCTCTGCTCCCCTTTTTGACCAATGAGATAATAGAATACTTCTGCTTCGGGTTCAAACTTCTTCCCAAAACGCCTTGCTCCATCGGCAATCTGTTGGTGAAAGCCTCCAGCCAAACCGCGGTCGCCCGTGAAAACTAAGACTAAAACTTTTTTAGTTTGGGGCCGAGGTTGAAATGAAGGTAAAAATTGCCATTTAGTTAACGCCGCCAAATCCAAAGTTACTTCTGCTATTTTACGGGCATAGGGCCGGGTAGCTTGGAGCTTTAATTCACTCCGTTTCAGTCTGGCCGCAGCAACCATTTTCATAGCTTTCGTAATCTTTTGTATATTCTTGATTGTTTTAATCTTAATTCGAATATCCCGCAATGAAGCCATGGTCTACTCTCTTCCCTTTTTCTCTTAATTTTAGTGATGTTTTAAATGTTCAGTTTGATAATTATCTTGAAAATGCTCAACTAATTCTTTCAGTTCATCTGTTAACTCTTCATTCAAAGCTTTACTTTCTTCCAATTTTTGATAAAAAGACTTTCCTTCTCGATCTAGATATTGTAACAATCCCTTTTCAAAATCACGAATTTCCTCGATTGCTAACTGATCTAAATATCCGTTAGTAACGATATAAATCATCACTACCTGTTCATAGATGGACATTGGTTGGTACTGTTCTTGTTTTAAAATCTCCAAAATACGGGAACCTCGATTTAATCGAGCTTGAGTTGCTTTATCCAGTTCGGCACCAAATTGAGCAAAAGCCTCTAATTCGCGAAATTGGGCTAATTCTAAGCGTAAAGGCCCAGCCACTTGGCGCATTGCCTTAATCTGGGCATTACCACCAACCCGGGAGACTGATAGTCCCACATTAACAGCGGGCCTGATGCCTCCGAAAAAATACTCACTACTGAGAATAATCTGCCCATCAGTGATGGAAATTACATTAGTAGGAATATAAGCGGATACGTCTCCAGCCAAAGTCTCAATAATCGGCAAGGCTGTTAAAGAACCTCCACCTTGCTCTTCGTTTAATTTCGCCGCTCTCTCTAGCAATCGGGAATGAAGATAAAAGACATCTCCTGGATAAGCTTCCCGCCCCGGAGGTCGCCGTAGCAACAAGGACATGGCCCGGTAGGCTACTGCGTGTTTAGAAAGATCATCATAAATTACCAGGACATCTTTCCCCTGATGCATAAAAAATTCTCCAATGGCACAGCCGGCAAAAGGGGCTAAAAACTGCAAGGAAGCCGGGTCAGTAGCAGTGGCCGCCACTACCACACTATAACGCATGGCATCTTTTTTTTCTAAAAGCTGGACAATTTGGGCTAAAGTAGAAGTCTTTTGGCCAATACAGACATAGACACAGATTACTCCGGTATCGCTTTGATTTAAGATAGTATCAATAGCAATCGCAGTCTTGCCCGTCTGGCGATCGCCAACAATTAACTCTCTTTGCCCGCGGCCAATGGGAATCATCGAATCAATCGCTTTAATTCCAGTTTGTAAAGGAACCTTTACTGGTTCTCTTTGGGCAATCCCCGGCGCTATATTCTCCACCGGACGAAACTCTGTGGCATTAATCGGCTCTTTGCCATCAATTGGCTTTCCTAAGGAGCTGACTACTCTACCAATCATTTCATTTCCCACCGGAACTTCCACAATCCGATTGGTTCGTTCCACCGGATCGCCTTCATTGACTAAGGTCTCATCACCTAGAAGAACACAGCCCACATTATCTTCTTCTAAATTTAAGACCATTCCGTAAATATCGTTTTGAAAAAGTAGTAATTCACCCATCATAGCTTTTTTCAAACCATGAACCCGGGCGATCCCATCACCTACTTCTAAAACTGTGCCCACTTCTTCCGATGATACTTTTATCTGATATTTATCAATTTGTTCTTTTAAAACTGATATAATTTCTTCAGTAGCAAAACGCATCCGAATCGTCCTCTTCTAAATTTTTCTTTTTTAGGAGTCGATGTGAGGTACACTAACCTCTTCTAACATCGTAGCCTTTAAATCGTTTAACTGGCCGGTTAAAGAACCGTCAATCATTAGATCACCACGGCGAATTATAATTCCCGCGATTAAAGCTGGATTTTGACGATACTTTAAAAAAACTTTCGTTTGCCAAATTTCTTCTAATCTTTTCTTAATACCATCTTTTCTGACATTAGTCAGATGACAGGCTGAGATTAATTCCACAATTTCATAGCCTTTAATAGTAAGTGATAACTCCCGCACTCGCTCAACTATGGCCAGAAGTAGGTTCTCGCGGTGACGATCAAAAATTAAATTTAAAAAATTTCTAAACCCCACCGGTATCTCAGTAGTGATAAATCTAGTTAATACTTCTCGCCTGGCTTTGAGGGGAATTCTCGGATGATCAAAAAAATCCTGAACTTCTTTTAACTTTAATATCGGAATTAATTCTGTAGCTGCATTGCGCACTTTTTCAATAATTCGTTTTTCCTTAGCCAAACGAATCATGGCTTCACTATAACTATTAACTATCGTTTGAGACTGCACCTTTTGAAGCCTCCTTTTCCAGATTGTCGAGCATTCTAGTAATCAAGGCCTCATTAATTTCCGGTGTCATCTTCGAACCAAGTGCTTTGGTAGCAGCTAACAACGCTAAATCCACTACGGAACTTTTTAGTTCTAACTCAGCTACTGCCCTGGCT
>JANQHU010000460.1 GCA_028282485.1 Bacillota bacterium | reverse complement strand
TTGATTAAATCAATCATATTCTGTTTATTAATTTTTGTCAACTCTTCCTGATCTTTGGCCTGGGTTATTTTGGCCTCCGTGGCAAAGCCATCAAAGATATTACCAGTAACCATGATTCCAATACTTAATTTTTTTTGCCAGTCATTGGGTAACAACTGGGTACCACTACCTTCATAGTTGCCAAATAAGGCAACATTTGGCTTGTATCCGGTAGCCGCCATTTTGGTTTGTAACTGATTTAGCTCTTGTAAGTATTGCACCTGACGTAGTTCCGGCCTTTGGGCTATAGCTTCTTTAAAAAGTGCTTGCGAATGCCAGGTAATTTTTTGGGGTAACTGGGCCTTATTTAAAGGAGAATCAACTAAAAAAGTATTTTTGTTGTCTATCCCCAGGAGGAGTAATAATCCTAATCTAGATAAAGCGAGGCTGTTTTCAGCTTTAATTACTTGGGGTTTTAAACTATCTAACTGTACTTTTGCCTGTTGTAAGTCAAATTTGGAAACTGTGCCGACTCGGTAAAAATTTTTAATGCGGCGATAATGGTGTTCCACATTGGCATAAGAGGCTTTCGCCACTTTTAACATCTGTTCGGCTAACCAGACTCGATAGTAAGCTTCTTTTAGCTTATAGACCAATTTTTGCCGCACTAGCTGTTCTTCTTCAACGGTATTTTGCATCTGAATTTTGGCCATAGCAATGGCCAGGGTTAATTTACCACCTGTATAGAGGGCTTGCCTCAGGCTAATGCCGCCGGTGTAGCCATGATCCGGGGCATAAAGTGGTTGCCACATGGTTATGTGGGGTGGTGGAGATAAAGGTTGCCAGCCTACAAATGTTTCTTGATCAAATTTGGTAAAGCCATATTGGTATGTTAGTTGCGGATAAAGGCCTGCTTCTGCCTGTTTGAGGCTAGCTTTGGCAATTTTGATTTTGCGCTGGGAGATCTTTAGTTGCTTACTATTTTGCAAAGCTAATTTCAAGCATTGCTTTAAAGTAAGTCTGTTGATCTTGGCCGGTGGTGACTCCGGGCTAGTACCCGCAGGACTTGCGGCCCAAACAAATCCTCCCATTAAAAATACCATCAGAAGACTACCCCATAATAGGGAAACTAAATTTTTACCCATGCTATTTTTTTACCTCCTAAAAATAATCAGATCCATCATTTAGCAACCGGGGAGCCGGCTTGCTTTTTTTTAAATAGCTGAAAAAAGCGAGTTCTTACTCCATCAATTAAGGTATAAACTACTGGCACTACAATTAAAGTCATTAACATGGAACTGGTCAAACCGCCAATTAGGCCCCAACCGAGACCATGTTTGAATTCTCCGCCTTTGGCCGTCGAAAGAGCAATCGGCAGCATTCCAAAAATCATAGTGAGAGTGGTCATTAAAATCGGTCGTAACCGTTCCCGGCCCGCTTCGAGAATCGCTTCCCGAACCGCCAGGCCTTCAGCCCTTAACTTGGTAGTGAAATCAACTAAGAGAATGGCATTCTTACTGACCAGTCCTACCTGCATGATAATTCCTAAAATCGAAAAAATACCTAAAGAATTCATAGTTAAGGCCAAGGCTACTAAAGCTCCAATAATGGCTAAGGGAACGGCAAATAAGACGATAAAAGGATAAATAAAGGAGTCGTATAAAGCGACCATGATTAAATACACAAAGATAATAGCGGCCAAGAGTGCAATACCCAGACTAATAAAAGAAGTCTCCATCTGCTTGACTGAGCCCGCAAAATCAGTTTGAATATCCGCTGGTAACCTTCCGGCGGCGCGCTCTTTAGCAAGTAATTTTTTAATATCCCCACCAATATCCCCCGCGGGGCGGCCCACCGCTTGGGATAAAATATTGACACTATAATTCCGATTAGTACGGCTAATCATATTGGGACCAGTAGTTTGATAAATCTCGGTAAATTGTTTGAGAGGTACTCCCTGGCCCAAGCGATTCATGACGGTTAAATTGGCAATCCCCATGGTCGAAGAACGATCATTTTCGTCCAATAAGATTCTTAAATCATACTCATTACCATCCTGATCCCGAAATTTTGATTCGTCGTCTCCCGTTAAACCAATTCGTAAAGTATTGCCTACATCAGCTACCGAGAGTCCAAAAGTAGCCATTTTGGCCCGATCAACTTCAATTCGGGTTTCCGGATTACCATCATCTACCGACAAACGAACATCAGAAGTTCCGGGGACTTTTTCGATTAAAGTTTTGAGTCTTTTAGTATGGGCAAAGACTTTTTCCCAACTAGTACCACTGACCACAATCCCCACAGGGGTCATCCCGCCGGTCCCCCACATACTCAAAGGGCTTACCTTGAGATCTACTCCCGGAAGTTTACTTAAGAGATGGTTTTTGATCTCCGTGGAAATTTCAATGGTAGAACGCTGTCGTTCCTCTTTTTCCACGAGACTCACCTGAAGATCTGCCACATTACTGGAAGATTGGTCCAGAAAGCCACTACTGGAAGCCCCAATATTGGCAAAAACTTTTTCGACTACGGGTAGAGACAAGAGATACTTTTCTATTTGGCGGCTAACATTATTTGTTTCTTCTAACCGGGTTCCCGGATCGAGGCTGATACTAATCATAAACTCCCCCCGGTCAATTTGTGGGGAAAATTCACTCCCGATAAATCCTAAGGGAATTAAAGTAATTGATCCCACAAAAAGTAAGAGGGCGCTTAGTAAGACTACGAAACGGTGCTGTAAACTCCATCTTAATGCACTTAAGTAATAATTATTCAAACGATCATAAAAATTCTCAAAGCTTAATCCCAAACGTCCCATTAAGGTGTCCTTGGTTAATTTTTCTAACTTGGAGAAACGGGAGGCTAACATTGGAGTAATCGTAAAGGAGACAAAAAGGCTCATCATCGTGGAGGTGACTACCATTAAGGAGAACTGGCGGGTAATACCGCCGATCACTCCGGTTACCAAAGCTAAAGGGAGAAAGACCACCACGTCCACTAAAGTGATGGAGAGAGCTGTAAACCCGATTTCGTTTCTTCCCACCAAGGCGGCTTTCTTTTTCTCTTCGCCCCGCTCTAAAAATTTATAAATATTTTCCAAGACTACAATGGAATCATCTACCAGAATTCCAATTACTAAGGAAAGGGCTAATAAGGTCACCATATTTAAGGTGAAATCAAAGATCCACATCCCGATAAAGGTAGAGACTAAAGAAGCTGGAATGGCAACCATCACAATCGCTGAATTACGCCAACTATGGAGAAAGAGCAGCATCACTGCCGCTACTAATAATATGGCAATCCCTAAATCTTCCCAGACCGCATGGGCCGCTTCAATCGTAAAAATGGAGCTATCTTGAGCAATAGAAAATTGTAAGCCAATTTTTTGATAACTCTTTTCTAACTCTATTAATTTTTGTCGCACTGACTGACAGACTTCTACCGCGTTGGCATCAGATTGTTTTTGAATAATGATTCCTAAGGAAGGTTGGCCATTAACCCGATTAATATTGACAATCTCTTTGCGGCCATCCACTACTTCGGCTAAATCCCTAAGTTTAATCTCGCCTCCTTGCCGCGCTTTACCAATATGTAACTCCTTTAAGTCTGTCAGAGAGTTAAATTTCCCGGCTAAGCGTACTATAAACTGGCCATCTTGGTCTTTAATATTTCCGGTAGGAAAATCAAGATTAGCCATCTTGACTGCTTGAATTACCTGTAAAATCGAAAGGCCATAAGCGCGTAATTTTTCAGCATCCACATGAACCTTGATTTCTCGTTCCGCTCCGCCTATTAGAGATACTAGCCCCACTCCGCCCACTTGGGAAAGGTCGGCGACCAGGTTCTCCTTAACTAACTGATAAAAGTCAGTAGCCGGAATCAGAGCATTAGCCCCGATGCGGAGAACTGGTTGGTCGTTAATGGAAATGCGCTTCAACATCGGCGATTTTGCGCCATTAGGCAACTTAGGTTGGACTTGATTTAGTTTGCGCTCCACATCTTGAGTTAATACATCAAGATTGGCTTCCTGAGAAAACTCCATCACTACGTTGGAGACTCCTTCCCGGGAATAGGAGTAAACTTTTTCAATTTTATTAACCCCAGAAACCACATCTTCAATCTTACGAGAGATCCCACTTTCCACTTCTTTAGCCGAAGCCCCGGGATAGATAGTGGTAATACTAATTACCGGTATAGAAATATCAGGAAATAGTTCGTAGCGAAGTTGTTGGTAACCAAAGAGACCTAGTAACGCTAAGGTAATAAAAATTACAATAATTAACGTAGGGCGTTTAATGGAGAGTTCAGTAATAGTCATTTTTGATTTCACCTCATTATTTCGCAATGGAGACTTGCATTTGATCTTTTAAGTCATATTGGCCGGCAATTACTACTGCTTCTCCGGCAGTCAACCCGTTTTTAACTTCCAAAGTAGTGCCGGCTTCCATGCCGAGAGTAATTTTGCGACGGTAAGCTTGATTTTCCTTAATCACAAAAACATAAGGGTTCTTAATACTCCCGACTAATGCTTCCCGAGGAATAGTTAAGACCTCCGGAGTGGCTTGGTTTTGATTATTTAATTTAAAGTTAACCCGGCAAAACATCCCGGCTTTTAATTGATTTTGAGAGTGATTTTTAATGAGAATTTCCACTGGGTAAGTATGAGCTTCATCGCCCTTAATACTAATATTAGTAATTTTTCCCGAGAATTTTACTTCCGGGTAAATATCGGTCTCCACAGCTACCGGATCCCCAACTTTAACACGAAAAACGTCGGCTTCCGGCAGATTTAGTTTAACTTTTAATTTGGAAATATCCACAATATTGGCTACTGGGGTTTGGGGACCAATCATGCTCCCCAGATTGACCATGCGCTTAGTTAAAACTCCGGCGATGGGGGCGGTTACAGTGGCGTTATTGTAGGCTCTTTGAGCGGCGGTAAATTCCGCTTTGGCTGCTTTGAGAGCCAGGCGCACCGCTTCGTACTGGGAATCGGTGATTAGTTCTTCTTCATGTAAAGCTAAATAACGCTCGAAATCCTTTTGCGCTTTTTGAAAATTAGCCTCGACGGCCAATAACTTCGCTTGAGCTAATTCGTTATCTACTTGAACCAGGGGCGTTCCTTTTTTGACAGAGGTACCCGGTTCCACAAAAACCCGAACTACTTTCCCTCGGGTCTCGGCAATGACTAGGACATCATTATTAGCGGTAATTACTCCTACCTGGGAAAGTTTTTTAATGAGGGGTTGCTTGGTAACTTTGGCTACGGAAACAGTAGCGATCATTTCCCTTTTTTGGTTTTGCACTTGGATACTTCTTTTTTCTTTATTACTGATTAACGTGATCACAATTGCTCCCAGAATCAACAGGACTAGTGCTCCTGTAATTAACTTTTTCATCCTTAAAAAATCTCCTTTCAAATCAATTATGTAGTATGTAATAAAAATTTTAAGTTAAATAATCTTGACGGGCCTGTTCGGTTAAAAGACCTTCGATAAAAAGCTTAGTAATCGTATCTAAAATTTCCGGAACCGAGAATTCTTCCCGGGCTTTAGCATCAATAGCCAGTAAATTTCGAATTACATGGGAGAGGGCTAGGGTAACTAATTTGAGATTAAGATCCGGCCGAATCATCTGCTTAGAAATCCCTTCGGCAAAAAAATTTTCTACCCGTATTAAAATTCTTTCCAGCATTAAATGCTTTTTCTCCTCCTGCTCAGCCCAAATCATAGCCTTACTGCGGCCTAATTGCTCGATCTCTTTTAAAAACTGAGGACTAAGCTGGGCATTGCAACCAGCCACGGTTTTGGTTAGTTCTTTCATTTTTTCAATAAAATCAAGATTTGGTTGGGTAATAACCTCGTTTATTTTTTGCTCCATTTTTTGATGGAAATTATCAATTACAGCCCATAAAAGCTCTTCTTTACTAGCAAAATATTTGTAAAGGGTCTTTTTACTAATTTGCAGCTCTGAAGCTAGCTCCTGCATGGTAGTATTCATAAAACCATATTTAAAAAACTGGATTTCGGCAGCTGTGCTAATGCGGTTTTTTAAGAGGGCCTCATTCTCTTCTAAAAACATCTATACTCGATTCTCCTCCAAGATATTCCTTTTTGGAAACCAAAATGGTTTTCTTGGTTTTTATTATAAATAATACTATAATTTGTGTCAATAAATTTTAAAAAGGATTTAAATTGATATTTATTTTTTTAAACAGCTGCAAAAAATGGTATAATAAAAATTAAATATCTTAAATGAGGTTCATGATTGTGTTTTTACCAACTACTAGTGCAGAATTAAAAAAAATAGGTTGGACGAGACTAGATATTATTTTAGTTAGTGGTGATACCTATATTGATAGCCCTTTTAGTGGGGTTGCGATTATCGGTAAAGTCTTGCTTAAGGCGGGGTACCGGGTAGGAATTATTGCTCAGCCCAACTATCAAAATGGCCAAGACATCACCCGCTTGGGAGAGCCGTTGCTCTTTTGGGGGGTTACTTCGGGCTGTGTTGACTCCATGGTGGCCAATTATACGGCTCTCAAAAAATTTCGGCAGCAGGATGATTTTACTCCCGGTGGCGTTAATAATCGGCGCCCAGACCGAGCGGTAATTGTTTATGCTAATCTAATTCGAACTTATTTTAAAAATACCTGTCCTATTGTTTTAGGGGGAATTGAGGCCAGTCTCCGGCGAGTGGCTCACTATGATTATTGGTCGGACCGGATACGTAAATCCCTTCTTTTTGATGCCAAAGCCGATTACCTAATCTATGGCATGGGAGAAAAGGCGATTTTAGAATTGGCGGCCAAGTTAAAAGAGAATGTCTCGCCCCAGGAGGTGCGGGGCCTCTGTTATATTGCTTCGGAACCAGTACCCGGTTATCGGGAATTACCTTCGTTCTCAGTAGTTAGTAAAGATCCCCAGCAATATACCGCTATGTTTCAGGCCTTTTATGAGGAAGCTGACCCTTACTCTGGCCAAGGCTGTTATCAATTACAGGACCAGCGTTATTTAATCCAAACTCCCCCTAATCCCCCCTTAACCGAAAAAGAATTGGATGCAGTCCATGAATTAGATTTTGAAAGAGCGGTGCATCCTTATTATCAAAAACAAGGTGGGGTTAAAGCCCTAGAAACCATCAAATTTTCCCTCACTACCCACCGGGGCTGCTATGGCCAGTGTAATTTTTGTTCGATTGCGGTCCATCAAGGGAAAACCATCCAATCACGGAGCGCCACATCTATTCTGAAGGAAGCGAAACTTCTCACGAAATTGCCTGGTTTCAAAGGTTATCTGCTGGATGTGGGGGGGCCTACCGCCAATATGTACCGTACTTACTGTAAACGTCAAGCGGGCTTGGGAAAATGTGGGCGCAACTGCCTTTTTCCCCAAATATGCCCTAATTTAAAAGTTAACCATCAAGAACAGTTGGACTTATTAAAAAAACTGCGGCAGCTGCCGGGGATCAAAAAAGTTTTTGTAGCCTCTGGGATCCGTTATGATCTGATTGCTAAAGACCAAAAGCATGGCCAGGCTTATCTGGAGGAGATAGTTGAGCATCATATTTCCGGGCAGTTAAAGATTGCTCCGGAACACTCCGAGGAAAAAGTATTGCATTTAATGGGTAAGCCGGAAAAAAGTATTTTGCTTAATTTTAAAAAACTTTTTGAAACCCAAAATAGTCGCTCTGGGAAAAAACAGTTTCTTACCTATTATTTAATGGCGGCCCATCCTGGTTGTACTATTGGGGATATGCACCGTTTACAAGCTTTTGTCAGCCAAAATCTCCACCTTGCTCCGGAACAAGTGCAGATCTTTACGCCTTTGCCGGCCACTTACTCCACAGTTATGTATTATACCTATAAATGAGCAGTTTTCATTCCAATAAATGGATTATGAAGCCAGTCCTAAAGATGAATAGATCTTTGACAACGAAATACCATTT
>JANQHU010000048.1 GCA_028282485.1 Bacillota bacterium | reverse complement strand
AATTACGGTTTTTTAAAAATAGATTGTCACTATTCGGAAAATTAGATATAATTAAGATTAATAATTAAACATAATGATTAAATATAATCAAATATGCTTACAATAAAAAACAAATAAAGCTAACCAACAAAAATTTGGGCAAAATTGAGAGTATAGAAATCATTTTAGGAGTTGACAATAATTGAAAAAATTACCGATTGGCATACAAACCTTTAGCAAATTAATTGAAGAGGGTTATCTTTACGTTGATAAAACTAAGCTACTTTATAAATTAATAACTGGTAGCGGGGGATACTACTTCCTCTCGCGGCCGCGGCGGTTTGGTAAAAGCCTATTAATCTCTACCCTTAAAGAGATCTTTTCCGGAAATATGGATTTATTTCGGGGACTTTGGATCTATGATAAGATCGAGTGGGTAAAATACCCGGTAATTCATATTGACTTTAGTGTGATTACTCATTCGGAAGGAAGAGAGAATTTCAAAAAGAATCTTAATTATTTTTTAGATACTACAGCTAAAGCATATGATCTTACCTTAATAAATGGAGATAACAAAGAAAAATTTAAAGATTTAACCGTAAAACTACATGATAAATACGGTAAAGTGGTAATCTTGATTGACGAATACGATAAACCAATTATTGATTATATTGAAAATATCGAGAAAGCTGAGAGAAATAAAGAAGTTTTGGCGAGTTTCTACGAAGTGATTAAAAATATTGATGGTTATTTAAGATTTGTCTTTATTACCGGAGTTTCAAAGTTTTCAAAAGTATCTATTTTTTCTAAATTAAATAATCTAGAAGATATAACCATAGATGAAATATTTACCCAGATGGCTGGATACTCACAAAGTGAGTTAGAATTAAATTTTGCTGAATATATTGAAAAACTGAGCCAAAAAAACAACCTACCGCAAGATAAATTATTAAAAAAAATCAAAAAATGGTATAATGGCTATAGCCATGGCACAGATTAAAGAACGACGATATTATGAGAAGTATGCAGAGGACTCACGAAAGATAGTCTTATTGGGGGTCGGCGGTTTTCGCCAGAAGGAAATTGAAGTAGTGAGCGAGGTGTGGCAGGCATTGCATAATTAATTTTATATTAAGGTGACGATTATTTAACTCTTACAAATATTTAACTCTTACAAATATTTAACTAATCCAATTAACAAAAAATACCGATATTAAGTATTAGAGTAATTTTTGTGTTAAGGAGGAAAAATCTTGCTAAAAATTAAAAAGGGTATTTCTTCCAAAATAATGTTTGCCATCTTAGGGACTTCTTTATTAATCTCTTTAATCATCATCATCGCTAATTTAACGACTATTTCTCCGGTTATCAAAAAACAGGCAGTTAATTTATTAGATAAAGAAATGGAAACTAATTCTAATGAAATTAATAACTATTTAAAACAAATAACTCTCACTATCAAAACCTTAAAGACAGCTATTGAATCTGATCTTGATAATTATCAATTATCTCAAAATCGAAGAGTAATTGAAAAATTTTTAAAGGACCAAACTAACCTAGTTAAAAGTTTTACAAAACTCAAAAATGTCGACTATAATTTATATCTCGTTTTAGATCAAAAATACTCCTGGGATAATTATCTTAAGTCAAATATCTTCATTAACGAAGCCGGTGTATTTAAAAAAAACTCCGTTAAAATACCGATTAAAGCCTTAAATGAAGATCGCAACGCATTTCTCTGGTACCATACCCCCCTAGAAACTAACGCCCCTTTTTGGTCAGAACCCTTCGAAGATATCACTTCCAGGACTAAATTGGTCAGTTACGTGACTCCGCTGCAGGATAAAAACGGCCAACCCATCGGAATCATCGGTACGGACATCAAATTTGAGTCTCTCAAAAAAATGATTACCAAGATCAATATTTTTGATAATGGTTATGGTTTACTCTTAGATCCAGATCATTATTTTGTGATTCACCCCACTCTCAAAGAAACTCAAAACCTAGCTACCATTGAAAACGGATCTCTAAAACCTTTATCCGACTATATTAAAGAACACAAGACTGGTCGCTATAGTTATCAATATAAAGGTGATTCTAAAATGACTTCTTTTGTCCAGCTAATTTCCGGCTACTATCTCTTAGTTACTCTAAAAACCGTTGATATCTATAAGCAATTAAATAATACAATCTTCACTAATTTGATAATTATCTTAATCGTCTCAATAGCTTGCATTGTAATCTCCATTTTTCTCAGCCGCAAGCTGGCTAACCCTATCTCCGCCGTTATTGAACAAATACAAGTTTTAGCCAGTGGCGATTTTTCTTCCCAGATAAAATTAAATGCTAATTCCCAAGATGAGCTTGGCCAATTAGCCGCATCCCTCCAGCTAATGCAGTCCAAAATCAAAAACATTATAAGTAAATCATTACAAATAGCCGCTAACCTTACTGACTCTTCAGGCATTCAAGTAGCCGCTATTGAAGAGACCTCCTCCTCTTTAGAAGAGCTAGCGGCAATGACCAAGCAAAACGCCGAAAGCACTTCGTTAACTAATAACCTAGTTTCCGAGACTAATAGCCAAGTGCAACAGGCTGATAATTTTATGAATGAATTAAGTACTTCCATGGAGCAAATCTCCAAGGCCAGTAAAGATATTTCCCACATTGTAAAAACGATTGACGAAATTGCCTTCCAAACTAATTTATTATCATTAAATGCAGCCATTGAGGCGGCCCGGGCTGGTGCGGCCGGAAGCGGCTTTGCCGTCGTTGCCGAAGAAGTTCGCAATCTGGCCATGGGTTCAGCTACGGCAGCCAAAAATACCGCTAAACTAATTGAAGAAACAATTACCAAGGTCAAAAAAAGTGTGGACTTAGTAAGGCAAACCAATAACGCTTTCAAAAAAGTGGCGGTCAGTTCCGAGGAAATTACTGGTTTAATCAATTCCATCGATACGGCAATTAATGACCAAGCAGCCGGAATCACCTTAATTAACCGGGCCATTACCGAAATCGAAAACGGCGCTCAAAATAATGCCGCTAACTCACAGGAGTTAACGGCTAGTATGGAAGTCTTTAAAATCAATGAATAAACTTTTTTAATTCAAATGGGGCTAAGCGATTCCGCGCTGCATAACCACCTGCCGAATCGCTTCAGCCACCCCATTTTCTTGATTGGTACCGACAACGAAGTCAGCCGCTTGCTTCACTGTTTCCCAAGCATTACCAACAGCTACCCCTGTTCCCGCCCAAGTAATCATTGATAAATCATTAGGAGCATCGCCGATCGCCATCACTTCCTCTCTAGTAAATCCCCAAGCCCCTGCCAACGTCTTTAAAGCACGCCCTTTGGAGATATCTTTACCTAAGACCTCCACAAATTCCGGCTTCGATTTGACAAAATCCAAATTCTCCCCCAGTTCCGTTTCGAGGGCAATTTTCAAAGGGTTAACTGCTTCCCTCTCACCCATGGCCAATAATTTATGGGGATCTTGCTGCAAGAAAGTTAAAAAATCGCCGATTATTTGTGGAGTTACCCCGGCAATTTTCATATAATACTCTACCCACGGGTTCATCTGCTCCACATACAGGGTATCATTCAAATAAAGGTTTAAATGAAAACCCTTTTCTTTAACTTTAATAATCACTTGACGGGCCAAGTCTAAGGATACCGACCAACTATGGATAATCTTTTCTGTTTCAATCTCTCCTACCACCGCTCCGTTATAGGCGATCAGCGCCCCGGTTAAGCCTAGCTTTTCGGCAAAAGGTTGCATCGATTTCACCATCCGCCCCGAGGCCAAGACAATTTCAATCCCTTTACTCCGGGCTTGATCAATGGCTTCCCTATTTTCTTTGGAAATAGTTAAATCGTCCCGGAGGAGCGTATCATCTAAATCCATGGCAATACATTTAATCATTTACTAATCCCTCTAATTCTTCTTTGATTTTGGCGGCTAATTTTTCACTAATGCCGGGTAAAGTAGCAATTTCGGCAATCCCTGCTTCACGAATCCGCTTGACGGAACCAAATTTTTTTAATAATAACTGTTTTCGTTTCGTGCCAATTCCCGTTAACTGATCCAGTTGGGAGCTTTTAGTGCGTTTATCTCTCAAGCTGCGGTGGTAAGTGATGGCATAACGATGGGCTTCATCTCGTACACGTTGCAAAAGCATTAAAGCCGGGGAACGCCGGGACAAGCGAAGGGGAGTTTCTGCTTCGGGACGATAAATCTCTTCTTCCTGTTTGGCCAAACTAATAGTGGTAATCTCCGTTAGACCCATCTCGTAGAGAATCTCCATTACTCCCGAAAGCTGCCCTTTACCACCATCAATGAGTAGCACATCGGGAAAACGAGTAAACTTTCCTTCCGTCACCCCTTCTGCTACCTCGGCCAAACCTCTGGCAAAACGCCTTTTTATGGCTTCCTTTAACATAGCAAAATCATTAGGGCCTTCAATAGTTTTAATCTTAAACCTCCGGTATTGGTCACCCGCTGGTTTCCCATTTTCAAAAACTACCATGGAGGCTACGGCTTCTTCGCCCTGAATATTAGATATATCAAAACCCTCAATCCGCAGCGGCATCCCTTCTAAATCTAATACTTGTTGGAGTTCCAATAAACTTTGTTGCTGTTCATCTAACAGGGTATCTTCCCGTAAACGTTCCTGCTCCAAGAGGATTCGGGCGTTTTCTTCTGCCATTTTGATCAGTTGGTACTTTTCCCCTTTTTGGGGTTCTTTAACAGTTACATTTCCGCCCCGTTGCTTAACTAGCCAGGCTTGCAGCACATGCTTATTATCCAAAATTAAGGGTAATAGAATATTTTTGGGGATATAACCAGCTTCATCATAATACTGGAGCAAGAATTCTTCCAAAATTTCGGCAGCCCCAGTCTCATCTCCTGCTTCTAATTGAAAAAATTCCCTGCCGACTAACTTACCCTGTCGCACCTGAAAAATCTGCACCAAAGAACCCCGCTGATCTTGGGCAATCCCCAAAACATCAAATTCATCGGTGGTATCTGAAACTACCTTCTGCTTCTCCAATATTTTCTCAATAGCCCGTACTTGATCCCGAAGCGCAGCTGCCTTTTCGTACTCCTTTTCTTGAGCCGCTTCTTGCATAGAGAGCCATAATTGATCACGTAATTGACTCTGGCGTCCTTCTAAAAAAAGACAGATCTGCCGGATCATCTCCCGGTAAACCTCTGGTGGAACTTCCCCGGTGCAGGGAGCCAAACAGCGTTTAATATGGTAATTTAAACAAGGCCGCTCAATCTTTTTCTGCCCTAAATCAAAACGACACCCTCGCAAAGGAAAAATCTTCTTCAAGAGGCGCATAATCTCCCGAATGGCAGCCCCATCAGTATAAGGACCATAATACTTACTACCATCCCGTTTGAATTTCCGAGTCAAAAAAACCTGGGGGAAACTTTCCTGCCAAGTAATTTTAACCCAGGGGTATTGTTTATCATCTCGTAACCTGATATTATATTTAGGGCGTTCTTCTTTAATAAAATTACACTCTAATACTAGGGCTTCCACTTCGGAAGTAGTCGTAATATACTCCACCCGGTCCACTTGCTCCACCATTAATTCAATCCGGCGGAAGAGCTTGCGGGAAGCTTGAAAATAACTGCGCACCCGATTTTTTAAAGAAATGGCTTTGCCCACGTAAATAATCTTGCCCTGAGCATCTTTCATTAGATAGACTCCGGGTTTATCCGGCAATAATTTTAAATCGTCACTTTTAACCATGGTCTTTCTCCTGGAATTATAAAATTACTCATAAATTTCTAAAGTATTAATCAAAATTAAACATATACTATTTATTAAAGAAAAGAGGTTTTTTGATGAAAGCTTGGCTCTTAGTTCGTAAAGGATTACGCCTTAATCAAGTACTAGAAAAAAGAATGTTTCTCCTCCTTAGTTGCGGTATCCTACTGGGAGCGCTATTTCATCAATACTTAGGTGGAATTAAACCTTTTATCTCCTGGATCTTTGCTTATATGACCTTCGGGGTAGCCCTGAGTTGCAACCTCCGGGATTTTAAAATCGTGATTGAAAAGCCCCTCTTGATCATAGGGGTTTTAATGATTCTTTATCTGATCATGCCCCTCATTGCTAAAGGATTAGCCGTCAGCTTACTTCCGGGAAAACCGTTAATCCAATCGGGTTTAATCTTAATGACCGCAGTTCCCATTGGCCTTTCATCTACTATTTGGATTGGCATCACCCGGGGGAGTTTACCGCTTTCTCTGGCCACGGTCACTATCAATACTATTCTCGCTCCTCTTATTGTACCATTAATCATGAGTCTAGGGATAGGGGAAAATGTGCCTGTCCCGGCAAAGGATCTTATTTGGGGCTTAATTTGGATGGTTTTAATTCCTACAATTTTTGGTATTTTGCTCAGCGAAAAGTCCCAAGGAGAACTCTACCGCCGCTGGCGTTTTTTTATTGGGCCTTCCACTAAGATTCTATTTGCCCTAGTGATTGCCGCTAATCTGGCTGCAGCCTGGGATTCCCTAGATTTAATCAGTTCATCATTACCGATAATTGCTTTCACTACTTGCCTCCTGAGCCTCTCGGCTTATTTGGTGAGTTTTCTAATTACTCGTATCACAAAAATGCCAGCCCCGCTTTTAAATACCTTTCTTTTTTTAGTAGGAATTCGTAATTTCACCACTGGACTGGTAATCGCCTTAAACTATTTCCCTGGGTTAACCGCGGTCCCCTTAGTTTTTGCGGTTTTATGCCAACAACCCTTAGCTGCTTTAAGTTATAAATTTTTAGGAAAAAAAGAGGAGCCTAATTAAGTTAAATAAAACTGAGCCCCGGCCTCATACTTTCCGGAGCTGTATAAATGAGTAACTAATTCTTCTTTACAATACCTTTTTTCACAACCGGATCATGAAAATCTCCTTCACATTCCGGGAACTTTTCATCTTTCCTACCTTCGTTCCAGCATGCTCCGCAAAAACTGCCCGGTATAAGACCTTTCATTCGCGGCTACTTCCTCGGGAGTTCCAGCGGCCACTACTTCGCCACCCCGAAAGCCCCCTTCCGGGCCCAAGTCAATAATATAGTCCACGGTCTTAATCACATCCAGATTATGCTCAATCACCAAAACCGTATCCCCACCGTCTACTAACCGCTGCAACATCTCTAGCAATTTATGGACATCGGCAAAATGGAGTCCCGTAGTAGGCTCGTCCAAGATGTAGAGAGTGCGGCCTGTAGAGCGTTTCGAAAGTTCCGTGGCCAACTTCACCCGTTGCGCTTCGCCGCCAGACAGCGTGGTCGCTGCTTGGCCCAGACGAATATAATCCAGCCCGACATCATGAAGAGTCTGTAACTTCCGTTGAATGCGAGGAATATTACTAAAAAAGTCTAAGGCTTCTTCCACGGTCATCTCTAAAACATCGGAAATCGTCTTGCCTTTATACTTAATCTCCAAGGTTTCCCGGTTATAACGCTTCCCTTTGCAAACCTCACAAGGGACATAGACATCCGGGAGAAAATGCATCTCAATTTTGATAATCCCATCCCCCGAACAAGCCTCACAGCGCCCACCTTTAACGTTAAAAGAGAAGCGCCCGCCGGGGTAGCCGCGCATTTTAGACTCTTGGGTCTGGGAGAAGAGTTCCCGAATGGGATCAAAAACCCCTGTATAGGTGGCCGGGTTGGATCGGGGCGTCCTTCCAATAGGGGCTTGGTCAATATCAATGACTTTATCTAAATTCTCAAAACCTTCAATTCCTATATGTTCTCCTGCTTGCAAAACCCGGGCCCGGTTCAGGCGGGTGGCCGCTACCGGATACAGAATATCATTAATCAAGGTACTCTTCCCGGAGCCGGAAACTCCCGTAACGCAGACAAAAAGCCCCAAAGGGATCTGGACGTCAATCTTTTTCAGATTGTGCTCGCTGGCTCCCTTAATCTGCAAATACTTTCCATTGGCCTGGCGTCGCTTTACCGGAATAGCAATCTTGGTTCGCCCGGATAGATAATCCCCCGTTTTCGAATCAGGCGCTGCTAAGACCTCGTCCAGGCTGCCGGCTGCTACAATTTCTCCCCCGTGAACTCCCGCTCCCGGGCCGATATCAACAATGAAATCCGCTTCCCGAATCATATCTTCGTCGTGTTCTACCACTACTACCGTATTGCCCAGATCTCGCAACCCCTTCAGAGTATCAATCAAACGCTGGTTATCCCGTTGGTGTAACCCGATACTAGGCTCATCCAGAATATATAAAACTCCCACTAAAAAAGACCCGATCTGGGTGGCTAACCGGATTCGTTGGGCCTCGCCCCCGGAGAGACTGCCGGCGGCCCGGTCCAAAGTCAAATAATCCAACCCGACATTAATCAAAAACTGCAAGCGTTCGGTAATCTCTTTTAACACTAACCGCCCAATAGCCGCCTCCCGCTCGGTTAGCTCCAATTTATCAATAAACTCCCGGGCTTCCAGGATTGACTTAGTAGTAAACTCACTAATATTGATTCCACCCACATAAATGGCCAGAGTCTCTTTTTTCAGTCGGGCTCCCTGGCAATTATGACAGGTCTTGACAGCCATAAACTTTTCAATCTCCCGCCGCATATATTCCGACTGGGTATCCCGATAGCGGCGCTCCAAATTATAGGCAATCCCTTCAAAAGGCGCATAATGACGCCGTTCCATATTCGCTCCCTGGTAGGTAATCTCGATTTTTTCCCCTTTAGTGCCATAAAGCAGCGCCTCTAATTGCTCTTTGGTAGCTTTTTTTAAAGGAAGATTGGGATCCAAGCCGTATTTAGCAGCCACTGCTTGGAGATACTGCAAGGACCAGGAACCTTGATCTGAGCTCCAGGCTTTAATTCCTCCTTCATTTAATGAGAGTTCTCTGTTAACCACCAACTCCGGCTCAATCTCCATTTTAAAGCCTAAACCCGCACAATCGGGGCAAGCCCCATAAGGGCTGTTAAAAGAGAACATGCGCGGGGATAACTCTTCAAAACTAAAGCCACAATCAGGACAAGCAAAATTCTCGCTAAAAAGCTGCTCTTCCCCATCAATAACTCCAATTGCCACTAATCCTTTGGCTAACTTTAAAGCTGTTTCAATAGAGTCGGCCAACCGCCCTTCGATTCCTTCTTTCATCACTAACCGATCGACGACTACTTCAATAGTATGTTGTTTATATTTGGCTAACTTAATCTCACTAGCCAAGTCCAGAATCTCCCCATCGACCCTTACCCGGGCAAAGCCCTCTCGCCTGAGCGTCTCAAAAAGTTTATCATACTCCCCTTTACGCCGCCGCACTACCGGGGCTAAAATCATAAATTTAGTGCCCGGTTCCAGCTTTAAAGCCTGATCCACAATCTGTTCCACCGTCTGCCTGGTAATCGGCTGACGGCACTCCGGGCAGTGAGGTCGGCCAACTCGGGCATAAAGGAGCCGCAAATAGTCATAAATCTCGGTCACTGTCCCCACCGTAGAGCGGGGATTATGGCTGGTAGTCTTCTGATCAATGGAAATAGCCGGGGATAAACCTTCGATATAATCCAGATCCGGCTTGTCCATCTGCCCTAAAAACTGTCGGGCGTAAGCCGATAAAGATTCTACATAACGCCGCTGGCCTTCCGCGTATATGGTATCAAAGGCCAACGAAGACTTCCCCGAGCCGGACAAGCCCGTAAAGACTACCAATTTGTCCCGGGGAATAGTCAATTCCACATTTTTCAAATTATGTTCCCGGGCCCCTTTTATCTTAATGTGATTACTACTCATACTCTTCATCCTCCAAAACTACAAACTTAATTATTGATTTAACTTACCCACCCAAAACCTGCTCCCAGCTCTTGATCTCATCTCGCAAAGCCGCGGCTTTCTCAAATTCTAGTTCCGCGGCAGCTTTCAGCATTTGGGTTTCTAATTCGCTAATTTTAGCCTTAATCGCCGCTGGAGTGAGTTTCTCTTCTTGCTTACTCACCTCATAGGCTACCTTTTCCTCGGCTACCTGCTCCGCCATAATTAAATCTCGTACGGCTTTTTTTACCGAAGCCGGAGTAATCCCGTGTTCTGCATTATATTTCAACTGTTTAGCCCGTCGTCGGTTCGTCTCGTCCATGGCTCGCTGCATGGAATCGGTAATCTTATCAGCATACATAATTACTTTTCCGGCCACATTCCGAGCGGCACGACCGATAGTTTGAATCAGGGAGGTTTCGGACCGTAAAAAGCCTTCTTTATCCGCGTCCAGAATGGCTACTAAAGAGACTTCCGGGAGATCCAGCCCCTCCCTTAAAAGGTTAATCCCCACTAAAACGTCAAAGACTCCCATGCGGAGATCCCGCAAGATAGCTACTCGCTCCAAAGTGTGGACTTCGGAATGAAGATAACGAACCCGAATCCCAACATTAGTAAGATACTCAGTTAAGTCTTCAGCCATCTTTTTTGTGAGAGTGGTTACCAGTACCCGCTCCTTCTTGGTAACTCGCTGTTGAATTTCTTCCAAAAGATCATCTATCTGGCCTTTAACGGGACGGATAAAGATTTCCGGGTCCACTAATCCCGTTGGGCGTATAATTTGTTCCACGATCTGGCCTGTTCGTTTTAATTCGTAAGCAGCCGGAGTGGCCGAAACATAAATAACCTGATGGAGCCGCTCTTCAAACTCCTGAAACTGTAATGGGCGGTTATCCAGCGCAGATGGCAAGCGAAAACCATACTTCACCAAAGTCTCTTTCCGAGAACGGTCGCCGGCATACATGGCCCCCACCTGAGGAATTGTCACATGGG
>JANQHU010000432.1 GCA_028282485.1 Bacillota bacterium | reverse complement strand
TTGATTAATTTTACTAATTATAGTTTTCACAATTGAGAGATCAGCATTTGGTAATAAAAGAATAAACTCATCTCCGGAAAGTCTAAAAACCTGCCCGGTTGTTTGCACAACTTTATTTAAAATTTTGCTTACATGAATTAGTAAAAGATCACCCTTAGGATGTCCAAAGTTATCATTATAATATTTAAAATAATTAATATCCATCATAATTAAAGCAAATGGTTTTTTTTCTTTAATAAAAGAAATGATTATATTTTTTAAAAAGCGACGGTTATAAAGTTTAGTCAGATCATCTTTAGTCAGTAAACGAAATAATTTTTTATTGAAATGTTTGGATATTTTTTGATTAATAAAAAAGACTATTGTCATAATGATGTTGCTCCCAATGATCGAGACAAAAAAAGGCCAGATATGAAAATAATTTTTTATTTCATAACTAATTGCTAAAGCAAGAAATAACAAGGAACAAATAATATTGATTATCCCGGTGATTATCCCAAGTTCTTCAAAAAAGAAGACTATGGGTATAATTAAGATAATTAAAAAAGGGCTCTGATAATTACCAGTGATCCATAATACTCCGTAGATAATAATAATAACGCATAAATAACTAATCCAATTACGAATGTTTTCATTAACTAGAGAAGTATTTAAAGACTTTTTATATATTTTATCGTTAAAAGGAAAAAAAACTCCGAGAAGGGCTAAAATATAATAATAAGGGATGTATTTTGGAGGGACTAGCCAAAAAGCCGTTAATAAAATAATTAAGATAGTGATGGAACGAATTTTTTTCATAAAAAGTAATATCATATTTTTTTTATTTAATTCTAAGTAATTATTTTGCAAACTTAATCGCTCCTAAAGTAAAAAATACTTGACTTATGGTTTCATGCACTAGTAATTTAATAAATTTATTATAGCATTTTTTTAAAATTAATTGCTTAAAAATCTATAAAATTAATAAATATTCCTCTTGCATTTAGAGAATGATTTATGGTAAGATATTAATGATGTTTTTGGATGATGAAAAATATATTCGCCTTGCTTTAGAAGAAGCTAAAAAAGCCGAAGCAATTGGAGAAGTTCCTATTGGTGCCATCTTAGTTTCTAATGATCAGATAATTGCTCGAGCTCACAATTTACGAGAAACTACTGGTGATCCAACTGCCCATGCGGAGATTTTAGCGTTACGAAAGGCGGCTCAAGAAAAAAAACATTGGCGTTTACTGGATACAACTTTATATACCACCTTGGAACCCTGTCCTATGTGCTCTGGAGCTTTAGTCTTAGCTAGAGTAGCGCGATTGGTGTTTGGAGCCCACGATCCTAAGGGTGGGGCTGCTGGTAGTTTGATGAATATAGTTCAAGATGGTCGCTTAAATCATCAACTGGAAGTAGTTTCTGGAGTGTTAAAGGAAGATTGTAGTAAGATATTAACTGACTTTTTTAAAAAGAAACGATAGAATTTTGGTGAAGGCTACCGGGAGAGATGGCTGAGCGGTTGAAAGCGCCCGCCTCGAAAGCGGGTGGGGATTTATAGTCCCTCGCGAGTTCGAATCTCGCTCTCTCCGCCAGTTAAAATAGAATTAAATAATTTGGAGAGATGGCCGAGAGGTCGAAGGCGCACGCCTGGAGCGCGTGTAGGTGTAACAGCCTCTAGGGTTCGAATCCCTATCTCTCCGCCATAATATTTAAATTAAGGGTGGGGGGTTCCCCGCCTTTTAGTTTATATTTTTTTAGGAGTGATGTTTGGTGATTTCATTAGAAAATGTTAGTCTTAAATTTGAAGAAGAGAAGGGGATTGTCCATATCCTAAATGATATTTCAATTACCTTTGAACCAGGAAAACTCTATGTGATTACCGGACCTAACGGAGGTGGCAAAACATCAGTAGCCAAAGTAATGATGGGTATTCATAACCCTTCTTCCGGTAAAATAATTTTAGATGACCAAGATATTACCAGTTGTAGTATATCCGAGAGGGCTTTTAAAGGAGTAAGATATGCTTTTCAAAATCCTCCCCGATTTAAAGGAATTGATGTTAAATGGTTTTTAAAGTTAGCTAATGAAGCTATAACCGAGGCCGATATTAGTCTAATTTTAAAAAAAATTGGTCTTTGTCCCGAGGAATACTTAGAGCGAACTGTTGATGCCGGTTTGTCTGGGGGCGAAATGAAAAGAATGGAGATTGCTTCTGTATTACTGAGTAAAGCTAAAGTAGCGATTTTAGACGAACCGGAAGCTGGAGTTGATTTATGGGGATTTGAACAACTTTTAAATTTAATTATTCAATCCCATCATAAAGCAATTAAAAGAACAACGATCATTATTTCCCATAGTGAAAAATTTCTAAAAGCTGCCGACGAGATTATTGTGGTAGCCAATGGAAAAATTCAAGTGCGAGGGAATTACGCGGAGATTCATCCTTTAATTCAAGAAGGGATTAATTGTCGCTGGCGCAAGGTATGTCTTGAGGAGGAGAAAGAAGATGAAATTAAATGCGGTAGATGAACGTTTATTAAAAGAAGTAGCCCAACTACATACCGTGCCTTCAGGGGCTTATAATATTCGGAAAAACGGCCAATTGTTAGAAAGAAATTCCTTACCAGGAATTAATATTTTTTCCAAAAAAGATAGGTCGGGGATTGATGTAATTGTAGATCCTGATATTGTTAACCAGTCAGTACATATTCCGGTGATTCTTAGTGAGGGTGGCTTAGATGATTTAGTCTATAATACTTTTGAAATAGGTGAAAATTCCGAGGTCTTAATTGTGGCTGGCTGTGGTATTCATAATGATTCTGCACTGCAAAGTAAGCATGATGGGATCCATGAGTTTTATTTGCGTAAGGGATCCAAGATGCGTTATGTGGAAAAGCATTATGGGGAAGGTGAAGGTACCGGGGAACGAGTATTAAATCCGGTAACTAAGATCCATATTGAAGAAGGAGCCACCGCCGAGTTGGAACTAGTCCAAATTGGGGGGATAGACCATACTAAGCGAGTTACCGAAGTCTATATCGGAGAACGGGGCCGTTTGGTAATGAATGAAAGATTATTAACTCACAAAAGCCAGCAAGCTGTTTCGGAAGTGACGGTGGATTTACAAGGAGCGGATAGTAGTGGGGAAGTTTTATCAAGATCCGTAGCCCAGGAGAAATCCCTACAAATATTTCGCATCAGCCTAATTGGTCGTTCCCGGTGTAAAGGCCATGTAGCCTGTGATTCAATCATAATGGATCAGGCCGATGTCCGCTCGCAACCAGAACTCTGTGCCAAAAATGCCTTGGCAGAATTAACTCATGAAGCAGCCATTGGCAAATTAGCTGGAGATCAAATTATTAAATTAATGACCTTTGGATTATCTGAAGAAGAAGCTATTCGGGTGTTGTTGGATGGGTATTTAAAGTAAATAAAAATTAATTTTGTTAAATATTAACATATTGGTAAAAAATGTTATTGTAATTTTTAAAAATTGTGTTATAATAAATTATACTATATAAAAAAAGTTTATGGTCATGCTAAATGGGGAGGTAGCGGTGCCCTGTTACCTGCAATCCGCTATAGCAGGATCGAATCCCAAACTGAGGCCAATCTTCGTAAGCTTGACTAAATTAAGTAGTGTTGAGGATTGGGTCTTACGCAACAAACACCTGCTAACCCCGTCAGGTCTGGAAGGAAGCAGCGGTACGTGGGAAGGTTTGTGTGCCGTGAGGTTGCCTGGTCGGAGCCGGCTGGTTTAGAACACTTGGGTAGATCTGGTCGAAGAATGGTGCATGGCCATATACATTTATTCAATACACTGGTAGTTTTATCGGTGTATTTTTGTGAGTTTTTATGGGTAATTATTTCATATAATTGGTAAATTTCTTAGTAAATTTGCAGGAAATAGCTTAATTTTAGCCAATATTTAAGATTATAATTTATAATGAGCAAGGTGTAGTGAAAATAAAAATTTAAGTGGGTACAAAAAGATAATGATAGAAATTTTAGCTCCGGCCAAAATTAATTTATGTATTGATGTTTTAGCAAAACGGCCTGATGGTTATCATGAAGTAGATATGGTGATGCAATCCATTGCTTTAGCAGATGCTTTGCTTTTTAAAAATCATCATCGGCTGGAGATTGCCACCGACCATTCTACCCTAGCCACGGATCAGAGAAATTTAGTTTGGAAAGCCATCCAACTCTTTCACCAAGAGATTGGTAAAGAATACGGGGTTAAAGTAGAAATAATTAAAAAGATCCCTATAGCTGCTGGTTTAGCAGGAGGCAGTAGTGATGCTGCGGCCACCTTAATCGCCTTAAATGAATTATGGGAAACTAATTTTTCTAAAGAGAAATTAATGCAGCTAGGCTTAAAGTTAGGGGCTGATGTGCCTTTTTGTATTTTACAGGGAACAGCCAGGGCCCGAGGAATTGGGGAGAAACTTTTTCCCATTAACTCCAAATTAAAGACTAAGCTATTGCTGATTACGCCGAATATTGAGGTCCCTACTGCTTTGGTATATCAAAATTTAGCCATACCCAATTGCTACAAGCGACCTCAGGTGGAAAGAGTTATTGCTGCCTTAGAGGGCAATAGTTTAGCTGAATTAACGGCTCATTGGGGTAATCTTTTAGAAGAAGTAGCTTTGAAAAAGTTTTTATTAATTAATGAAGTAAAATCCTATTTTGCTAGATATAATATGAATAATAACCTCATGTCTGGGAGTGGCCCAACAGTTTTTGCATTAGATCCCAACTCGGCAGAGGTAGGTTCATTTTTAGATGAATTACCTCCAGAATGGTTTGGGTGTGTTACTGAGTTTCAATAAATAAATTTTTATAAAAATGTAGAAGCTAGTTTAAATAGATTAATTAAAGGTTTTTTAGCAGAACGGAGAGGATTGGATGGATGCAATAATTTTGGCAGGAGCGATTAATTCGGGACCTTTAAAAAAAATAAGTAGGGTAGAATACGAAGCTGAAATAGATATTGCCGGCCGACCAATGCTTGATTATGTAGTCTTAGCCCTAGATAGTATTAAACGGTTTGAAAAAATAGTAGTAGTGGGCTCGGCTTCTATGTTATCTAAAGAATTGAAGCATAAAGTTTCTTTTTTTGTCAAAAACGGAAATTCCCTAATTGAAAGTTTAATCAATGGTTTAGAGGTCTTAAAGAGTAATAAACCAGTTTTAATCGTTACTTCTGATGTCCCTTTGTTAAATAGAGAAGCTTTGGAAGATTTTTTGGAAAGATGTAGTCAAAAAAAGGGGGACATCTATTATTCTTTT
>JANQHU010000361.1 GCA_028282485.1 Bacillota bacterium | reverse complement strand
TGATAGGCGGTTCCACAAGCTACCACATAAATCTTTTCAATTTTAGCAATATCCGCAGCACTTAACTGCACTTCCGGTAAGACTACTTTCATTTCATGTTGATTTAGCTTCCCAGCCAAAGTATCTTTCACTGCTCGGGGTTGTTCATGAATCTCTTTAATCATAAAGTCTTCATAACCACCCTTTTCCGCAGCAGCAATATCCCATTGCACATGAAAAATATCTCGCGGACAAGGCCGTCCCTCAAAGTCGGTAATAACGACACTCTCAGCGGTGATTACAGCCATTTCGCCATCTTCCAAAATATAAATATCGCGAGTATAAGGTAAAACGGCTGGAATATCCGAAGCAATATAATTTTCACCTTTACCTAAACCGATAATTAGGGGGCTGGATTTACGGGCGACTACCAGTTGCTCCGGACAATCTTTACAAAGCACCACAATTGCAAAAGCCCCTTCCATCTTCGCTATTGTTTTTTGTACGGCCTTTACTAAATCATCTTGATAAAACTCTTCGATCAGATGGGCAATAACCTCGGTATCAGTCTCCGAATTAAAGATATGCCCTCTTTCTTGCAACCATTCTTTCAGCTCAATATAGTTTTCAATAATCCCATTATGAACCACTGAAAATTTTTGGGTACAATCCTGATGGGGATGGGCATTACGATCGGACGGCCGCCCGTGGGTAGCCCACCGGGTATGGCCGATTCCAATACTTCCCGGCAAGGGATTATTATTAATAAGTTCTTCTACTTTAGCCAAACGGCCGACGGTTTTACAAGTATTTAATTTTCCTTGATTAAAAATAGTGACTCCCGCTGAGTCATATCCTCTATATTCTAAACGTTTTAGTCCATCCAACAATACTGGTACAGCTTCTTCTCTACCAACATAACCAACAATCCCACACATTTTTACCTCCACTTTTAATAATTATTCATAATATTTAACATAATCTATAATCGTTATTTTTTCTCTGTAAGACTCTCTTTGTCCCTGACATCACTGCCGGATTTGTAAAACCTTTATTAGAAAAAATTATTTATTAGTCGATTATAAAATATTATACAGATAATTGTAACATAAAATTACTGAAAATTAAAATAGAAAATCTTAATGCTCTAGCTTTTGATCGGCCACATAAACTCCTAAAATTCCTAATCCTCCAAAACGATCAACCGCTACCTCGACTTTGGTTTCCATACTCATATTAGAATAAAGATATTTTTCAAAAATCTTACCCTTGCCTTCCGGGATAAAATAACTTTCAATTCCATAATCCAAGTGTAAAGTCAAAATAGCACGGTTTTCTTTTCCCGGTAAATAAAAAGTCTCGATGCGACCGTTTTTTCCAATCAACATTACTTCCCCAGCAGCAACCTGCGGTTTAGCCAAAGTAGCCGAGACCACTTGCCATGCTCCGGTAGGAGTCTCTTTTTTTAATTTCACATAAACCCGCCGTAATTCTTTACGTAAGGCATAGTTATTATAGAACCTACGCCTGGAGCCTGGGCCATTATTCTCTTCATTCTTTAACTGTTGCCACTTAATATCCGTACTTACTTCTTTTAAAGGAATATTAGAAATCTCATAGTTTAAAATCACATAATCCCCCCGAAAAAGACTACGGGGATCCACTGGAATGGTTTTTAAAAATATGCTTTGCCCGGTTTCCAAGGTAAACATTTTCGTGGTAATCATCATTATTAAAAATAATACCTGTAAAAAAATGATTATCGCAAATTGTTTCTTACTACTTAACTTTAATCCCATGATCTTCTCACCCTAATTCGTTAATAATCTTTCTTCGTTTTTTTTCTAAAAAAAGTCCACCCCATAAAAGCAATAAGCCTCCTCCTATAAAAAAGAAGGAGCGGTCTAAAAGTTTAAAAAAGTAATCAAAATAACGTGTAATGATATCCACTATAAAAAAGAATAAGGCTGAATTTATAAATGCCTGACTCTTCTCTCTGATACCGATGGCGATTATGCCAAGAACTAAGCCTAAATACCCCAGATTATAAATAATGGTCGGAATTAAACTAGCTATCTCACTAGCAGTCACTAAATAAGTAACCATTAAAATTACTAACCCTAAGATTACCTGGGACTCTCTAATCAAATATAATTTTTTTTGCTTTGCTAAACCAATAACATTAATTAATGTAATAATTAAACCAACTCCGACTATAGACCCGTAAAACCAATAAAAATCCGAATGTTGCTGCCAAAACAACTGATACCAATCGCCGGAGCGGTGGATATTCTGAAAAGTAAAAGCATAAAGGATGATCATTATCCTGTACAAAGAGACGATTCTAATTAAAAAGCTAAAGCCAGCTCTTTCTTTTTCAAGAATTGGCAATCGTCCTAGAGTATAAAGGGCTCCTAAAAAGATTACTAACCCACTACCACTAACCATAAAACTATCTGTCAACAGATTTAACGTTAAAAAGACCCAGATAATCAACCCTAAAACTGCTAGCAAAAAAGCGAGCCGGGCTTTGGTTGGGAAAATAAGCATTTTTAAGGAGACGAGCATCATTCCCAAAAATAAATAATTGAGATTATAAAAGCGAGCCTGTTCCGTAATATTCCATGCTGCAAATAGTAAGATAGTTAGCGCAATAATATTCTTGTCTTTTGTCGTTAAAGCTACTAAAAAACTACCTATGCCCCAGAAAAGCAGGCCATCGGGGAAATGAGCATTAATATTAAAGATCTGGCCTATTAAGGCAAGTCCGCTCCCAAATAAAATTACTCCTAAAAAGGTTAAAGCTTTACCGGTCTTAATAAAATTCTTTTTCTCGTAGGCAAAATAATAACCCAAAGTATAAGTCATGATCAGGCAGCCAAATATTAAACCAAGTTTCAGCGGAATACTAAAACCCTGCCAGTTGGCTGCTAAAAATAAAATCACTCCTAATCCCACTAAAATTGATCCTAAAATGGAGATTATCGCTACCAAGCGTGACGAATTTGGCTGAGATACGATTTCCTGCTCATAGCGGCCTAAGATCTCTTCTGATTGCTGCTGAGAGATAATTCCTTCGTTTTTCCAAAGAGCCATTTCTTGAATCAGCCATTTTAATTTATCAATAGTATTTTCGTGACTTTCTTTTTTTTGCAAAAATAATTCACCCCATTCTCCTTCACTTCATTCCCTACCTCGGTGGCCAATATAATTCTTACTAACTGCAAAACAGGCAAATAAAGCATATGTATCAACTGGCGTTACCCAAGATAGATCAGCTCCTCCAAAAAAAGTGGAAAACATTATCCCTTCAATTAGTAAACTATTTATCCTCCGAAAGAGAATTCCTTTTTCATTAATAACTTCTTTTTCATCAACCCAGACTCGAATTGAGCCATCAGCTTTTCCGGGATTATTTAAGAAGACCGCCTGCTCTAACAAATACCATTTTCCGGTTTCAAAAGACCAGGCTCCTCTTTGAATAGAAGTTCCGTAATCGCTACTGGTAGGTAGATAGGCATATACTTCCCCTAGCCCCTCTTCTCGCCACATATACCGAATCGAAAAACCATTCCTCCCGTCGGGGATATTTCCGCCACTATTAACCCACCCGCCAAACAAGCCGGGGAGTTTGCCCCCGCGTACAAACTTAAAATTTTTAGGAAAATAAACATAGTACCGTAAATAGAGGCTAGTTTGAGGAGTGAGCTGCAAGTCTGCATAAAATTGAGTTCCACCTAAAGGAGTACCCTCCGTGTGGGTAACTAACGGACTGGCCGAGCCTCGAGGATAACTAACTTTGAAAACCTTGGCAAACTTTCCAGTAGGATCGGTTATCACTTCCAGATTGCCTTCACCCCACCTACCTAGCTTGCGAATTCCCCAATTATCCGGCCAAGCAGCAGGCCCCAAACTTCCCGTCCAGAGTAACTCTTTTGCATGATCATTCTCGCCCTGGTTTATACCACATGAAGCTAGTAGCGTAACCATTAATAAAGTTATTAAAAAAAATAAATAGCAAGTTTTTAAGAACATTGAAACTCCTTTTAAAAAAAGCTATCAACTCCTCTTTAGCTGACAGCTTTCATGGCTTTTATCCTTGTTCCTGATGAATCACTGCCACTACCCGGTTGACCAACTCTGTTAACTCTTTGGGGTTAGGCCCTTCCGCCATTACCCGAATCAAAGGCTCCGTTCCCGAAGCTCGGACAAAAATTCGGCCATTTCCCTCTAACCTGGCCTTGGCCTGCTCGATTTCTTGATTGATGGCGACATTTTCTTCCCACCCCTCTTTGCGCTGAACCCTTACATTTTCTAAAACTTGGGGAAAGCGCTCCATTACCGCTGCTAATTCGGATAAGGGTTGCTTACTCCGAGCCAAAACTGCTATTAACTGCAGGGCCGTTAAGACCCCGTCTCCGGTAGTATTCTTTTCTAAAAAGATAATATGCCCCGACTGTTCTCCTCCCAAGACAAGATCTTGCTGCCGCAAAGCCTCCAAAACATAGCGATCTCCATTAGCGGTAACCACCACCTCGGCCCCGTGCTTTTGGAAGGTTTTACTCAGTCCCAGGTTACTATAGACAGTCACGGCCACTTTCTGGTTGCGTAACTTTCCTTCTCTTAAGAGCGCTAAGCCACAAATAGTAATAATCTGATCTCCATCTACAACCTGGCCTTGCTCATCAACGGCAATTAATCGGTCGGCATCCCCATCATGGGCAATACCAATATGGGCTCCAGATGCTATTACTTCTTGGCGTAGCAACTCCGTATCAGTTGATCCACATTTGACATTAATTCGAGAACCATCATTTAAGGCATGCAATGAGACTACCTCTGCCCCTAACCGTTCTAATACACGCGGCGCTAACCGACAGGCTGCCCCAAAACCGCAATCCACTACTACCCGTAAGCCTTTGAAACTCAGATCCACCGTTGCCACCAGATAATCTTCGTAGATTTTTAAGGCCTCCGGCTCCTCGAAGATCCGCCCTACTTCAATCCCAAGCGGCCGATAACCATCCTGTAATCGATTATGATAAATATTCTCAATCTCAGCTTCAACCGCATCAGTTAATTTATAGCCCACACTATCAAAAAACTTAATCCCATTATCCGGTACCGGATTATGGGAAGCCGAAATCATCACTCCACAAGTTACTTTTAACTGGCG
>JANQHU010000356.1 GCA_028282485.1 Bacillota bacterium | reverse complement strand
CGAAAGAAGTGGTTATTCTGCAAGTAGTGGGTGAGCCGGAACCACGGCCTTTAGAAGTGGTAACGGATGTGCAATTTGTAATTATTTAAAGAAAAAAATCAGCCGATTCGGCTGATTTTTTCTAATAATTAACAGCAATAATATGATAAATTATTCTCATACTAAGCTAAGAAGAGTTCTGCTTATTTCAATAATATTAAAAAAATTATCGGCAGAGTTCTGGAAAAGTAAATGAGGAGGTGTAAAATGAATTATAATCAAAACCAAGGTAACGAGATGAATGGAGCTAACCAGAATGCTAATCAAGCCGGGCAACAACAAAACCAGTATCCCCAACAGTCTCAGAATATGGGGGCCCAAAATCAAAATGCTGCCGCTACAAATCAAAATCAAGCGCTGCAATATGCCAACCAGAATAATCAGAAGCATAATGCCGAAACTGGTTCGGAGTTAGCTAGTTCTAGTGGCGAGATTAGTAAATTACTTTTAGCCAAAGCCCAAGCGGGTATGGAATTTGCCGCTCCCTTAAATCAGGCTCAAGGTAATGCTAATCAGCAAAATCAAGCTCAAGCGCAAGCCCAGTACCAGAATCAATATATGCCTCAAAATCAAGCCTATAACCAGCCTAATCAACAATATATGGCTAATCAACAACAAAGTAATGGTCAACAAGCAAATGCTAATAATAACACTAATTACACTGAGCAAGGTTCTGAGTTAGATGTTTCCAGTGGCCCGATGAGTCAGACTTTGAAGCAGCAATCTTCATCCTAATAATTGATATTTTTAAAGTGAAAAAGCCCGAAGGAATTTTTTTCGGGCTTTTATTTAAGTTAATTATTTAATATTTGTTAATCTTGAGGGAAGGAAACCAAAATTTTGCCTCTGTTTAAAGTTACTCGGCCTTGCTCGGCTAGTTTTTTTAAAATGCGGCTGACTACTTCCCGAGCCGTTCCTAATTCGTGAGCAATATCTGCTTGAGTCATGTAAAGAGGCTGACTACCGTTATGAGTACGGCGCACCAAGAGTTCCCACAGACGTTCATCTACCTTCTTAAAGGTAATGTCCGTGAGTAAGCCTAAAACTTCGTAAAATTTAGCCAAGAGCGAACTGAGCAGATATCTTTGCAGAATCGGATTGGAATAATACAGGTAACTAAAAAAATTTGCTGGAAGCACCGCCACCGTAGCATCGATTTCCGCTTTAACCGAGATTGGGGAAAAACGGATGCTCTGATCTAACAAACAACTAGCCGTTAAAAGGCATATTTCTCCCTGGGGCATCTTGTATAAGACTACTTCCCGGCCGTTTTCCGATAATTTATAGGCGTTAATTTGGCCGGATAAAACAAAAGTAAGGCCGCTACAATTGCGGCCTTCGTTAACATAAATTACTCCAGCAGGAATTTCATCAAAATATAAGGAAGCTGCTAGTTTTCTTTTTTCGGTCTTTTCTAAATTGTTAAATAGGGGAAATAAACGATAGAAATCTTTAATTAATAGGTCAGAATTATTCATTATAATAAAAAATCCGTCAGGAGCCCTTTCTGAAATTAATTATTTAAAGACCGAGGAGTTTCTTTAATTGTTCTTTTTGGGCAAACCCCGTCGACCGATTCGCAGCATTACCATCTTTAACTACTACAAAAGTAGGAATGCTCATCACTCCAAAAGAAGAAGCAATTTCTTGTTCTTGATCAACATTAATTTTGACTACTTTGGCCTGGCCGGATAACTCTTGAGCCAACTCTGCTACTACGGGAGCTACCATTTTACAAGGGCCGCACCAATCGGCGTAAAAATCAATTAATACGGGTATTTTGGAATCTAAAACCTCGGCTTTGAAATTACTCTGGGTAATATTCGATACGGACATGGGAAATTCCCCTTTCTCAAATAAGTATTTTTGTGACTATCTTTAAATATATTATGACAGAAATATTAAACTATGTTAAGTGATATAGTCACATATTCTATCTTATGTTTTAGAAATGAGAAATTTACTGGTGGTTTTTTGTAGTTCACTAGCAACATTATTAAATTGATGGGTATAATTAGTAAGAGTATCGACACAACTCCGGTTTTCTTCAGAAGCAGCATTAACTTCTTCCACAGCAGCGCCGGTTTCTTCGACTACAGCGGCAATATCTTCAATTCCTTTTTTGGTTTCATCACCGAATTCGTAAATATTATTAATAGAATTATTAATCAGGCTAATTTTACTGGAAATCTGATTAATCCCATTACTAATATTTTGGAGAAGGTCAATATTTTCGTTAATCGCAATTTTTTCTTGCTGCATAATTGCTTGGGCTTTTTTGAAATTATGCACCGTCAAATGAATGTTTTCCAAAATTGTCTTCACAATCTTATTAATCAGCCGGGCCGCTTCATCGGAACGATTGGCCAGTTTTTGAATTTCGGCGGCTACTATTTCGAAACCTTTTCCCATTTGATTATTATGAGCAGCTTCAATAGCGGCGTTTAAGGCCAGTAACCCTGTTTGTTCGGCAAAATCCATTATGATGACGGTAGTCTTTTGGATTTCTTCCGTAGTAGCGGCTAAGTTATAAATATTTTCGGTTATGGTTTGGTTGATCTTGGTCACTTCATTAGAGGATTTAATTAAACCGTGAATAGTGGTGGTGCTTTGCCTGCTATATTGGAGGGAATCTTGGGATTCTTGATTAGCAGTCATAATCATCAATGATAAGCTTTTAATTTCTTCTGATAATTTAAACATCATTCGCATGCCATGTTCGGCTTTCAGAGAAGATTGGTGGGCTCCGTTGGCGATATCTTCAATGGAGTATGAGATTTCGGCAAAATTTTTGCCGGTTACTTCGGTGGTGCTGATAATATCTTGGGAGGCTTGTAAAACTATATTAATTGCTTCTTGGGACTCCAGGATTAATTGCTTTAAATTTTGGACCATATGGGCAAAGGCCAGGGAGAGTTTCCCAATTTCATCTTTAGCACTCAGATCGATTTTAACATTTAAATCTCCCTGAGCAACTTTTTCACTGGTTAACATTAAGCGGTTAATTGGTTCTAAAATACCCTTGGCAAATAAAAACCCCAGAAAGAATGCTAATAAAATACAAATGAGAATAATCATAATTACTAAAAAAGCAATCTTTTTGGTGCCGGACACAATAAAATCATGGGCAATACTAGCTACAATATACCAATTACTATCAAAATTACTTATTTCTTTACTTTTTTCTAAAACCGGGAAAATACTAAGTAGCTGTTTGTGGTTATTAATAGTGATGACTCTTTTATTGGTTTGAGAAAGTGATTTTCTAATAACCTCATTTAGTTGGGAGTTATTCTTAGCTTCTTCTTGATGAGCAATAATTAGGCCTTTTTGATTGGCAATCATTAATTCCGATTTAGCCCCGAAATTAATAGTTTTGAATATTTCTGAGATATACTCCGGGTTTAAAGCAGCGCGTAAGACTCCCACGATGCTACCTCTTTTAATGATTAAGCGATAAATAGGAATAAAGCTTTGATTTCCTTCATTAGTAATTCCTTTAAAAACAATGCGCTGTTTATATTGGGTGAGATCTTGATACCAAGCTGCCTCTTGATAATTGGGAGATATTTTCATGGTGTAACCAATATTAATTGGCCAAGTATTATTTTTACTATAAATTTGAAACCCGGAAAAAACGTCGGTGGAATTAGCAGTTGTTTGTAAAATATAGTCTTGTACCTTTTTTTTGGCACTTGAAATCTGGCTACGAGTGACCATTTCTTCATTTAGCTCGAGATATTGGGTTACTTTTTCATTTAAAATTATTTTTAAAGTAAGATCATCAATATTTTTTAATTCTTTTTCAATTCTTTGGGAGATTTGTTTCAGAGTTTCAATGCTTAAAGAAGCGGTTTGTTCTTCCAAAATATTTCCGGAAATTAAAATAGAACTACCACCCATAATCAGCATTGGCAGGAAGGCAACTATAAGCATTAATAGTAATAATTTCGTTTTTATAGAATGATTTTTTAAAAAATTAAGAATTGATTTCATAAATAAATCACCTTCTTTACGTATTTGTTTGAATAGTCTTCTTTATATAAATATCGGCAATATTTACAAAAAATCTACCCAAATTTACATGAAAATTAGAAAGGTATACTTAAAATTTATTTGGTAAATATAATGATAAAAGTATCTTTTCATAAATAATATTAATTAGGGGAAACGTCTAATATGGATAAAATTAATATGGACCATTTTGCTATTTGGGGCTTAGCAGGGGTTTTGGGGATTATGGTAAGAGACTTATATAGTTATTTAGCCGGAATAGTTGGTATTGCCGAGTTTTATATTTGGAATGTGGGGGCGAGGATTTTTGTAGAAGGTAAAGAAGTTACTTCCATTTTGGGAAATCTCTTAGGATTTTTAACCGATTTTACTATTGGTGGTACCTTAGGAGTAATTATTGGTGCTACTATCAGTGCTACGGGGCGGAAACATTATTTGCTAAAAGGTTGGGGCATCGGCCAGTTAGCCTGGTTATTTTTGTTTGGCTTGGTTTTTCATAATTTGCCGAATACTATGGATGCGGCCCCTACCAATGCTCTTTCCAATGTTAGTGCTTTTGTGGGCCATTCTCTTTTCGGCATCATCACTGCCTGGTTTTATATTTTACTAGCCGGATGGAAAGAAAAAAAGAAGGTCAAGCGAATTGTTGCTAATTCCAATTCTTAGGAAAAAGTATTTTGTTGCTATTTGGGCTCAGGATCTTGAAGGAAAAAATAGTTAACAAAGCGAATCTGTCACTATGCAAAATTTATTAAAAAATAGGAGTAGTGGTAGAAAATGAATCGCTGGCAAGCTAAAGACCGGGAATATATTTGGCATCCTTGTTCCCAAATGAAAGACTACGAAAGTTTCCCCCCTATTGTTATTGAACGGGGTGAAGGGGTTTATCTTTATGATCTGGAGGGGAATTCCTATTTAGATGCCGTCTCTTCCTGGTGGGTTAATCTTTTTGGCCATAGTAATTCTCGTTTAAATGCCGCATTGCAAAAACAGGCCGCTAGTTTGGAACATGCTATTTTTGTGAATTTTTCTCATAAACCAGCTATTGAATTAGCGGAACGCTTGGTTAAACTTTTGCCGGAAGGGTTGACCAAAGTTTTTTTTGCTGATAATGGTTCGGCCGCTGTGGAAGTAGCTTTAAAGCTTAGTTTTCAATATCACCAACAGACTGGCAATTGGCAGAAAACCAAGTTTTTAACTTTAACTAATGCTTATCACGGGGAGACCTTGGCTGCTCTAGCTATGGGGGATTTAGACCTTTATAGTAAAATTTATAAACCATTATTATTAGAAACTCACAAAGTAACGGGTCCGGATTGTTATCGTTGTCCTTACGGAGAAACACGGGATTCTTGTCAGGCTCCGTGCTTTGAGAAGATGGAAGCAGCGGTAGCTAGGCATCATCAGGAGCTATGTGGGATTATTGTGGAGCCGTTAATTCAAGGAGCGGCAGGGATGAAAATCTATCCGTCGGTTTATTTGAAAAAGTTACGAAACCTTTGTAACCAGTACCAGATTCACTTCATTGCCGATGAGATCGCGGTGGGTTTTGGACGAACGGGTGAAATGTTTGCTTGTGAACATGCCGAGGTTACTCCCGATTTAATCTGCCTTTCCAAAGGGATCACGGCTGGCTATCTTCCTTTGTCGGTAGTAGCCACAACGGAAGAGATCTACCAGGCCTTTTATGCTGATTATAATGAGCTCAAAGCCTTCATGCATAGCCATAGTTATACCGGAAACCCTTTGGCCTGTGCCGTGGCTAATGAATCTTTGAATATTTTCGCCGAAGAAGCAGTTTTGGAGAAAAATAGGGCTAAAGCAGCTTTCTTAACAGAAATGGTTCGAGAATTAACTCATGATCATCCCTATATCGGAGAATACCGACAGCAGGGCATGGTGGGAGCCTTAGAATTAGTATCAAATAAAGCAACGAAAGAGGGCTTTGAGTGGCAAAAACGAGTCGGTTATCAAATTTACCGTCGGGCTTTGGCCAAAGGCTTATTATTAAGGCCTTTAGGTAATGTGATTTATTTTATGCCTCCCTATGTGATTACCGAAACCGAACTGGAGTTTTTAGTTAAGGGAGCTTTAGCGGCTATTAATGAATATTTCGGCTGTTAATAAGAGGCTAATGCTTACGATCACCCAGCCCCCAAACCAAAAATCCCGGGTTTTTAATTGTAATTTTTGCAAACTACTCCGCTTGCGTTGGGGATGATAACACCGCGCTTCTAAGGCCCAATGAAATTCATCGACGCGGTGTAGCCAACTTAAAAATAACGGTAGTAATTTTTTGGAGAAAATAGTTATTTTTTCAAAAACCCCCGGGAGATTAAGAGATGGTTGCTTTTCTGAGCTTGGGTGATTTGCGGTTATTCCTTTGGCCTCTGTTAAAATCAGGAAGACAAACCGGAGGGCTAAAGTAATCATGAGCCCGATTTGATTGATCAAAAGAGCAAATTTCTCCGGAAATCTTAAGGAATCGGTCAACTTTTCGATTCCTTTCAAGGTCTCCAGAGAAGTAGTGGTTTTAGTAAAAGTGATAGAAATACTTAAAAATAGACTGATTTTGCAGAGCATAATAGCCGCCTGCCAAACCCCGGTGGTAGTGATCGGCAGAAAAGCAATTATTCTCGGCCCCTGAGGGGAAAAGAGGAGTAATAATGTTGTAGTCAATAATAATGGCCAAGTCAGCTTGTAGCTTTTGAATAGTTGTTGCCAAGGAATCTGAGCTGTTTTTAAGAAAAAAAGATAACTAAGAGATTCCCCGATAAGGATGAGGAGATTTTGGCTAAGCATAATTTGACCCAGCAGCAGCAAGAAGGCTAGCATTTTAATGCGGGGATCAAGCAAGCGTAAAAAGGAGTCTTTAACTAAAGTGGTTAGAGGCTCTTTTTTAATTGCGGGAGACCCTTCGGAATCAGGAGCTGCCTCTAGGTTGCTTAGCTCTGCTAATATTTGGCGGGGATTATCCCTCAAAAAAATTTCCGGCTGACCATCAAAAGCAAGGCAGCCTTGGTCTAAAAGGATTACTCGTTCTACTTCCTGGATTTCAGCGAGCTGATTTGTGATATTAATGCTCCCTATTTGGTATTTTTGGTGGAGCAGTCTTATTAAGGCAAGGATCTCCTGGCGGTCGGCTGAGTTTAGTGGGGCTGTTACTTCGTCAAAGATTAAAAAGCGGGGTTGGAGCACTAGTAAGCCCCCGATTACTAATTTAATTTTTTCACCTTGAGAAAGAGTGCAGGGGTGAGCCGCTTTCAGGTGTTGCAAACCCGTTACCCTGAAAGCGAAATTAATGCGAGTACTTATTTCGGTGGTTGTTAAGCCCAGATTTTCTGGCCCGAAAGCCAGATCTTCGCTAACCGTAGTCCCGATAATCTGCTGGTCCGGATTGGCCGAAATGATTCCAATTTTTGGAGGAATGAGGGAGCAAGGATGAGGTTTTCCCTTTTCTATAATAGAAATTCCGTCAATTTTAATAGTGCCGGATTCTGGTTTCAAATGACCATTTAGTAATTTCGCCAAAGTTGACCGCCCGGAATTTTTCCGTCCTACTAGTGCAATAAATTCCCCAGAGTTTAACTGGAGATCCAAATTATTGATCATCGGAGTAGCTGTAGTAGGATCTTTAAAGACTAAATTTTTAACCGTCAGCATTTTAAGCGCATCCTTCATTTGATAACTGATTTATTATTCCAAAAAACACCGGTGAGCATCAAAGATCATTCTCTTTTTCGATAAATTATCAAAAAAAATCAAAAAAACTCTGGCGCAAGATACAAAAATATTTTATACTGTAATTTGTTGAAAAAAATAAAGAGTAAAATATTAATCAAGCTTGTTCTTAATTATAGCAGAGTCCAATATTTTGGCAAGTAATCTAGTAATATAAAGTAATAATATTAATTAAAAAGTAGGTGGTTTTAAATTGGCTAATCCATTAAAGGCATTTCGCGGTGGGGTGCACCCCCCTCATTATAAAAAAACCGCGGATCTGGAAACCGTAACTATGCCGCTCCCGGTAAAGGTGATAATTCCCATGTTGCAGCACATTGGAGCAGCTTGTAATCCTTTGGTTAAAAAAGGCGAACGGGTTTTGGTAGGCCAACCAATTGGTGAAGCAACCGGCTTTATTTCGGCCCCAATTCATGCTAGTGTTTCCGGTACTGTCAAGGCCGTGACTCCCATGCTTTATCCGGGTGGTTTTGAAGTGAATTCCGTGGAGATTGAACCGGACGGGTTACAAGAAGTTCATGAGAGTGTCCAGCCTTTAGGTAATTTACCCCGGGAAGAAATGATTCAAAAGATAAAAGAATCGGGCATCGTTGGTTTAGGAGGAGCTGGTTTTCCTACGGCGGTAAAGCTCGCGCCACCTCCCGGGAAGACCTTAGATACTCTAGTAATTAATGGCGCCGAATGTGAACCCTTTATTACTTCCGACTACCGGGAGATGTTGGAGAATACTTCCGGTATTTTAGATGGAATTAAAATTGTGATGGAATTAACCGGGATTAAACAGGCTTATATTGGCATTGAAGCCAATAAATCGGCTGCTATTCAAAAAATGGCTCAGTTAGCTAAAGAGTATCCCGGCATTGAAACGGTCACCTTAAGAACTCGTTATCCCCAAGGAGGAGAGAAACAACTGATCTATGCTGTTACCGGACGTATCGTTCCGGCGGGGGCTCTTC
>JANQHU010000347.1 GCA_028282485.1 Bacillota bacterium | reverse complement strand
ACCTTTAGGCCAGTAGTTACTGACAGTCACCAACTAACTCAAAATATTGCCACATTAAATCAGCTTTTTGCTACGCGTTTCTTCCCAACTGTAGCGGAGATTCAAAAAGAGCTGGACCAAATTCCCGGGCGGCATTTAGTGGGGAAACTGCCCCCGATGTTACAGGGTGGCAAGAAACCCGAAGCGGAGACTATGGCGGCTATCTTTGATGCGGTAAAGCGGTCTTTGTTTCCAGGTACTCCCTTGAAAAGTTTGAATCAAGAGCAGTTGCAAGTGAACCTAAAGGCGACCCTCAAAGAATTAGGTTTAATTAAGTCCGGGCTGGAAGTGAAAAGGTTAGGAAACGGTACAATTGGTGAAGTATACCAGATAAAAATGGATGATGACCCCCAGAAGATTTTTGACATTAAAAATATGTTTCATCGCGATCAACCTAATATCTATCCTAATCTTAATGGGCGTTATTCAGAAGCCACCCGGATGTCTCTTTTTCAAAGTTCAGTGCCCCAAAGTCAGTTCAAACCTTTTTATGCTGCAGATCTAGATGAGGGTTTGCATCTCGCTGCCCACATTGACCCTAAGGGTGAGCCACCAACGGAATTTGTTAACCTTTTGGCTAATGGCTGGAAATATGCGGATAATCATGCTGGCAATATTTTTAATAACGGCTGGATTGTTGATCACGGTGGATTGGTAGCAATTGAGGAAATTATGAAGGATAATCGTTTGCAAAAGTTTATACAAAATTTGTTTCAAATTGAGACACATCAAAAACGGTTAGAGTATCTTCGCAGTAATAAATGCCCCAAAGAAGAAAAAGTTAAGTTTCATCAATTTTTAAAAAGCGGCAGTGTTCACGCCGACTCTACCCCGCAAATGTTAGTGTATTCCCAAGCATTTATTGATAAAGTCAAAACTATGTCCGGAAAGCAGAAAAAAGAATATATTAGTACCAAAGTCAGCCAAGCTGGCGACAACATCTTTTTAACCGAGAATGATCATCGCCTATATGAAGATTTATTAGAAGCTAGTAAATAAAGGGAAAGTATGAGGAGTAAGGGTTGCAGGGCTTTTGGTTATGAAATTAATAATTGAAGGAGTTGTGTTGAGTGATTAGGAATAATAATTGGCCTGGAATTACACGAAATTTAGTTAAGGTGAACAACAACAATGACCAATCTAAGCCTAATTTCGGAGGACTACAAGGAGCTGGAACAACGCCGAGGCCATCTTTATTTAGAGCAAATAGTTTACCTGTAGCATCATTAAGGCCATCAACAATCGGAAAATTAGAAAGAAGTTCCAGTTTTAACTCTGTGATAGAACATAAATCAGTTAGAGACAGAATGTTTAGAATTATTGCCGAGGCCTATTATAACGAAGATTTGACTCGGCAACTTTCCGAAAAGTACATTCCAAATGTGGCAGATATTCAAAAAATGGTTGTGGAATCTGGGGAAGATTCCATCGTTGGTGAGTTACCGCCGGAATTGTCGGATAAAGTAGGAAAAAAACACCATAAAGAAGCTATTGAAAAAATTTGTGACACAATTGGTAATCATGTTGTTGGAAACGAGTGGTCAAGAGGAGTAGATGATGTAGAAAGTTTACAAAATGATTTGGGGAAAACCTTTAAAGATTTAGGGGTAATGAATTCTAATGGAAAACTAGAAGTTAAAAGTATCGGGTATGGTTCCACGGCTGAAATCTTTAAAATTTCTTTTCCTGGAGATACAGGCAAACCTTTAAATTACGCTTTAAAAGTATTTCGTCATGCAGTTCCTCCATTTTTTCCAAACGCGTTTGGGAATCTTTCGGAGCTTAATCACGCGGAATATTTACAAAAAAAGGAACCAACAAGTCAGGTTTCTAAATTATTTTTTGCTGATTTAAAAGCCGGATTTCATTTTGATGAATATGTTAATTCTGACGATCCTCATCTTGACAAATATGTAAATTTGATGCTTCGGGGCTTAAAGTATTCGGATAATCATGCTAGGAACTATATAGTGAGTCGGATTATTGACCATGGTGGTCTCGTAGGAGAACCTGGTGTTGTCAATAATGAGGGTTTTCAAAAATTTTTGTCAGAAGTATTTGTTAAGCATGAAAATCACGACCAAAGAATCGCTTATTTAAAAAGTAAGCAGTGTCCCCCGGTTTATAGAAAGAAACTACATGAATTACTGACTAAAGATTCTGCCTGGCAGGATTGTCCTGGTAAACTATTGATTTATACCCAGGAATTTATAGATCATATTTCGAAACTGCCTGAAGCAGAGCAAAGGGAAATTTTTCTCCAGAAAATAAATGAAAGTCCGGATGATGTCAAATTTACTGAGTCCTGTCCGGCTAAATTACAAGAATATATCGAGGCGACAGCAACTGAAAAAAAGAAAGAGGAAACAATTGAACCAAAGCCGGGAATAGAGCAGTTAGGGACAAGGTTTTATACCTCTGGTTAACTAATTCAAAAAATTTAATTCATCAATTTCCTTGGTGATGAGCGGAAAAATAAATAAATTGCAAATAATTTGCAGGAGTTTTTTGGTTGAAAGCCAATATATCATAAGTTATATTTATTTAAAAGACGATGGGGTTTTTTTAATTAGCAAAATGTTAAAAATCCCAGTTTTTTTTTGGAGGAGCAAAAATGGATCTGCAGCAGACTTTGGCCCGGGAGGTAACCATTACCGGACCGGCTTTACACAGTGCTGTTACTACTACAATCTCCATATCATCGGCCCCCCCGGGGAGTGGGATTGTTTTTGAAAGAACCGATCTGCCGGGAAAACCCCGTCTGAAAGCCGAGCTCGAAAGTGTTTTGGATACCCGGCGCTGCTTGGTGATAGGCACGGCCCAGTGGCGCATTGCTACTGTAGAACACTTGTTGGCGGCTTTTCACGGTTTAGGGGTGGATAATGCGGTGGTGAGTATTGATAACGAGGAGTTGCCTCTGGGGGATGGAAGTAGCTTTTATTTTGCCCAAAAAATTCAGGAGGCCGGCCTGGTAACCCAAGAGCGGCCCCGGGAATATCTGCGGATTAAAGAGCCGTTGTGGGTAGAAGGGTTAGTGGGTGGTAATCCCAATTTGCCGAAAGCCATGCTAATTGCCCTGCCAGGAGAAGATTTGGAGATTAATTATACTTTTACCTCCGATCATCAAGTTACCGGAACCCAGTATTTTCATTATAATTTAACCAAAAGCCGGGAACTATTTCTGCCGGAGATTGCCCCGGCGCGCACCATTGCTTTTAGGGAGGAGATTAATTACTTACAGAGCCAGGGCTTAGCCTTGGGGGGTGATCTGAATTGTGCCGTAGTGGTTGGTAAGGATCAATACGAGAATGAACTAAGATTTCCTAACGAGATTGTCAGGCATAAGATTTTAGATATTTTAGGGGATTTATACTTATTAGGACCTTTAAAAGGGCAGATTTTTGCTTTGCGTTCGGGGCATGCTTTGGATATCGAATTAGCCAAAAAGATTAAAGAGCGAATTATTACTACTATTTAATCATATAATAAGGAGGATTTTTGACGATGATTGATATTAACGAGATAAAGCAGATTTTACCCCATCGGTACCCGTTTTTACTAGTGGATCGCATTTTGGAGATTACTGAAGATCAAAAGGTGATTGCCTTAAAAAACGTCACGGCTAATGAGGCTTTTTTTAATGGCCATTTCCCGAGCAAACCAGTAATGCCGGGAGTTTTGATTATTGAGAGTATGGCCCAAGGCACAGGGGTTTTATTATTGGCGAAAGAAGAGCATCGGGGGAAGACTCCTTATTTTACCGGAATCGATAATGCTCGTTTTCGTAGAGTGGTTGAACCGGGAGATCAATTGCTGATTGAAGGGGAGATCTTAAAAGTTAAAGGAAATATTGCCCGAATTCGGGCGGTGGCCAAAGTGGAAGGGCAAGTGGCGGCCGAAGCCGAGTTGATGTTTATTATAAAAGAGTAAATTTGATAATGATTAGTAATTTATTAATATTTTACATGAAATAATTGTTATGCGCAGGTCGTTAATTTATATAGAGGAACAAATGCTTTATAATAAGTTGTTAAGGATTTTGATTTTTGCAGGGGGTTTATTAATATAATGGAAATTGTTAATTTTAAAAAAAGGAAGAGCGTGCGAATTCATGCAACAGCAATTATTCATCCCAAGGCCCAAATTGGTGAAAATGTAGAGATTGGCCCCTTTGCGTTAATTGATGAAGGTGTTGTTATTGGTGATAATTGTATTATTGGCCCCCATGTAATTATTGAAGGTCAGACTACTATTGGCGCGAATAACCGTTTTTATCACGGAGGAACCATCGGCTGCCGCCCCCAACTCCCTAAATTTCAGCAGGAAGATACGTCTTTAGTAATTGGCGATGAAAACATTTTTCGTGAAAATGTGACGATTAGCCGCGGTTTTACCAAGAATGGGGAAAATACTCATATAGGTAATAAAAACTTATTCATGGCCAATGCCCATGTAGGTCATAATTGTCGGATTGGGGATCATATTATTTTGGGAAATTATTCTGCTTTATCAGGAAATGTCTTGGTGGAAGAGCGCGTGATAATTAGTGGTTATAGCAGTGTTTATGATACAGTACGGATTGGTAAAATGGCCATGGTGGGGGCGTGTTCCAAGATTGTCAAAGATATTCCCCCTTATATTTTGATAGATGGTAATCCGGCTAATGTTGCGGGAATTAATGTAGTCGGTTTACGGCGCAGTGGTATGAGTTCCGGGTTACGGGATGAGATTAAAAGAGCGTATAAAATACTTTATCGTTCCAACTTAACTTTGGCCCAGGCTTTAGAACAGATGGAAAGCGATTTAGCAAATAGTGTGGAAATTAAGCACTTTGTAAATTTTTTAACTAATATTAAGCGAGGGATTATTAGATAAGCACCAGCGATTACCATAAAAGTATCTTTTAGAGTTGCGGATTTGCGACACCTGCCTTTTTCTTGTGATTTTTGGGCGGGTTTCTTGTTATTTAGGTAGTAATTTTATATAATGAGAGAGTAGTTTCAAATATTATCGTCTAGGAGTGAGGCATGTGAATGAGGGAAAGAAAATAGGTTTGATTGCCGGAAGAGGGGACTTGCCCTTGGCAGTCTTAAAAACAATTAAAGAGCAAGGAACAGCAGCGGTGGTGATCGGCTTAAAGGGTGAAGCTAGTAATCAATTGGCTGATTGCGCCCAACCATATTATGAATATGGGGTCGGCCAGCTGGTAGAAGTATTGATGGCTTTAAAGCTTAATCAGGTCCAGGAAATAGTTTTTGCCGGAAAGATTGGGAAAGAAGCCATCTTTGCGGGAGGCTACGATCAAGCGTTGGTCAATATTTTAAGTAATTTACCGGAAAAAAATGACGATGCCATCTCCCTGGCCATTATCAGTCAGTTTGAAAAACAGGGTTTTGCGGTAGCCAAACAAACTGATTACTTACGAGATTTACTTATTCCGGCGGGTAGTTTTTGGGGCGAATTAACTAAAACTGAAGAGGTTGATGTCCAATTAGGCTTCAAAATGGCGAAAGCTATTGGTGAGTTGGATCTTGGGCAGAGTGTGGTAGTCAAGCAAGGCGTTATTTTGGCAGTGGAGGCTATCGAAGGAACGGATCAGGCGATTTTAAGAGGGGGCAGTTTAGGTGGCCCGGGAGCAGTAGTCGTTAAAACTAGTAAACCGAACCAAGATTTACGTTTTGATGTTCCCACGGTGGGCCGAGAAACAATTACTAATATGATAAAAGTAGGAGCAACCGTTTTAGCAGTGGAAGCAGAAAAGACTTTTGTGGTAGATAAAGAAGAGTCTTTAGCCTTGGCCCAGGCCAATAATATTAAAGTGGTAGCTCTTTAACCTTAATTATTTACCATTTTAATTGGTAATAATTAAAAAAGGATTCCACCGCTATAAAGTCAAATTAAACAGGGATAGAGGGAGAGGCGATCGTCCGGAAATGACTTTGAAAAAAACTGTTATTTTTGTAGTCTTACTAGTGGTGGCGCTACTGGTAGTTTTACTGGGCTTTTCTGTCTATAATTCCCTCGATAATTCCTTGGGTATGAAGAACTTAAAACAAAATTCAGCGGCGCACCAGGTTGATTTTCTGAAGGATATTAAGATTAAATTGCCCGGGGAGCAACCGGAGAGTTATTGGGAGTTAGAGGTTGCCAAAACAGAAAACCGGGGCGACCGGGGTCGATTAAGCCAAGTAAAGGGACGTTATTATGTGAAAGGGAAGCTGGTTTATAGCCTTAGTGGGAACCGGGGCGAGATCTTTTGGCAGACGCGCCAGCTGAAAATTAATGAGAATGTTCGTTTAATTACTAATGACGGGAAGAGATTACAGGCCGAAGAATTGGTTTGGAATCCGAAAACCCAGCAGATTACCGCCGTCAAACAAGTAGTCTTTACTACAGATCAAGTTAAAGTAAGTACTCAGAAAATAATTGCGGATTTAAGTATTAAAAAGATAGTCTTTAGTGGGCCGACGAAGACTATATATGATGAGGTAAGTAAGAGATGAAGTCTAGTTTTTTAAAAAAAATATTATTTTTTACAGTGGTGAGCATTATTTTGTTAATTAGCCCGGTGGCGGGTAGCTCTTCAGGCAATCCTATCGAATTCTTAGCTCCCGGCGGGGGCGAGGCTGATTTGGAACGGGATATTTTAAAGTATTACTCTACCAAAAAAGAGTTAATTAGGATGACCTGGCAAGATTTTGTCTTAAATGCCGTCTATTTAGAGTATTATCGCCACCAAGGGCTGATCAAAGGGAAGCAACAAGTAAAAATTGTCTGGCAGCAAACTCCGGTACGGATGCTAACTTGTCGCGAATTAATTTATCAGCAGGTCCAAAACCGACTTACCGCCCGGCAGAATGTGGTCTTAAAGTATGGCGAAGAGCTGCTCTTAAAGGGTGACCTCTTAAAATGGGATCGCCGCAGTGATCAGGTGGAATTAAGGGGTTCGCCGGTGATCGCTTATCAAGATTGGCTGGTTCGGGGAAGCCAGATTAACGGTGAAATTGAAGCCGGGATCTTTGAGATTGAAGGACCCGTTGTGGCAGAAAGAAACGAGATGAAGATCACCGCGGGAAGGGTCCGCTACCATGCCCCGGAAAAATTGTTATATTGTCAAGAACAGCCTGTTTTAGTTAAAGGGAGAAACCAGTTGACAGCAGTAGAGATTATCTATGATCTGCAACAAAAAAAGATTATTACCAAGGGGCCGACCAGATCGCTCATTGTGGAAAAAGAGTAGGAGGACAATTCAAAATGGCGATAGTGGTGGAAAACTTAGTGAAAGAGTACCAACATCGTAGAGTAGTTAAGGGAGTTAATTTACAAGTTAATCTCGGAGAAGTAGTCGGGTTATTGGGCCCCAATGGAGCCGGAAAGACTACTACTTTTTATATGATTGTCGGATTAGAACGTTGTAATGCCGGTAGCATCTATATCGAAGAACAGAATGTAACCGGGATGCCCATGCATATTCGTTCCCGTTATGGAGTCAGTTATTTAGCGCAAGAGGCTTCTATTTTTCGAAAATTATCCGTTTACGATAATATAATGGCCATCTTAGAGTTAACCCGCTTATCAGCAGCCCAAAGAAAAACCCGTTGTGAAGAATTAATGGAAGAATTCCGGATTGCTCATTTACGGAAGAGTCTGGGCTATATGTTGTCCGGTGGGGAACGTCGTCGTGTGGAAATTGCCCGGGCTCTGGCTATGGAACCCCAGTATTTTTTGCTGGATGAGCCGTTTACCGGAATCGATCCCATCGCGGTCTCGGAAATTCAAGAGATCATTCGCAGTCTGCGGGATCAAGGAATGGGCATCCTGATTACGGATCATAGTGTGCGGGAGACCTTAGCAATCACCGATCGGGCCTATATTATGTATGCCGGAGAAGTATTGGTCTCCGGTAGTTCGGCGGAGATTGCCAGTGATGAGAATGCCAGGAAGTTTTACTTAGGAGACCATTTTAGTATGTAAGTTGAATATAAAAGATTGGTGAGTTAAAAAATGCGGATTTTAACGCGATATGTTTTAAAAGAGATGCTCGGCCCTTTGTTTTTTGGGATCTTTACTTTTGCCAGTATGTTTTTAGGAGTTGCCTTAATTAACTTAATGGGTTTGATGGAGCGCTATCAAGTCTCCTTTTGGGCGGTGTTAAAAATTTTAGTGCTGCGGCTGCCTCAGGATGCCATGTACGGGACGGCTATGGCGGTACTTTTAGCAGTATTATTAGGATTGGGAAAGTTGACCAGTCACAGTGAAACCATTGCCATGCGGGCTGGGGGCTTGAGTTATTTTCGGTTGGCAGTGATTTCTTTAACCATTGGATTAATTGTTAGTGTTAGCGGGGTTCTGCTTAATGAATATGTTATCCCCGAATCCTTAAGAGCCCAAGAAAGATTAAAAAATCAGATTATTAGTAATAGTGATTCGTTAGTGCTGACGGATTTTTACCGGGTTTTTTCTTATAAAGGCGTTAGTAAAGCCGTCTTCGCCGGCAAATATTATGCTAAGACACGTAAACTAGAAAATGTGGTGATTCTAGAAATTGTGCAGGGCAAGCTTTCCCGTACCATTCAGACAAAAAGTATGGTTTGGAAAGCTGGTAACTGGTATTTTAATAAGGTGAAGCTTTACCAGTATCAGAAGGATTATTTTTTTCCCACCGAAATTGCCGAGGCCCGGTTTAATTATAATCTGGGATTAACTCCCCAGGATATCGAGCTGAGTAATGAACCTCCAGAACGCAAAAGTATTTCCGAGCTAGCCCATTATATTGATAAATACGTTAGCGATGCTGCCGAGAAAAGGCGTTTGCTGACCGAAATGCATTCCAAAATAGCGATTCCTTTTGCGAGCTTGATTTTTGCCCTGTTAGGGACCCCCTTAGCTTTAAAGCCGCAACGGCGTTCGAGTGCATCCGGGTTTGGCTTATGTATGCTATTTATTCTGATTTGGTATTTGATTTATGCTTTTGGTTACAATTTTGGGCGCAACGGAACGTTAGATCCATTTATCGGGGCTTGGTCTGCTAATATTTGCTTATTTGGTTATGGATTATATGTTTTTAGTAAGGTAAAGAGCTAAAATCCGGAAAAAAGTGAGGACTGGTACCGTGTTAGGTTTACTAATTATGTTAATTGTAATCTGCTTTGGAGGGTTGTTAGCTTTTTTGGGAGATTTGGTAGGAACCAAAGTAGGTAAAAAAAGACTCTCGATTTTTGGCTTGCGGCCGAAGCATACTTCCATGGTGATCACGGTGTTGACAGGCTTTTTTATTGCCGGATTAACGTTACTGACCTTAACTTTAATGTCCGACTATGTTCGCATTGCCATCTTTAAGTTAGAGGGAATTCGGGAACAATTAAAAAATACTACTTTGCAAGTGGGCCGCTTAAATCAACAGATTCTAAACAAAGAAAAAGAGTATCATAGTTTAACAGTGAAACACCAGAGTTTATGGCAAAATTTGCAAAAAGTAATTCAAGAGCGTTTGAAAGTGGAAGAACAGTTAAATTTTGTAAAAGACCAACATGGAATTGCTGTGAGTAAGTTAGACGAGACTAAAGAAAACTTAGCTGCTGCCAAAAATCGTTTGGGTAGTCTCACCAAAGTTAACGAGGATTTACAAAGCCAAATTGCTAACCTAGCCTTACAAGAAACCCGTCTAAATGAACAGGTACGTAATTTGGAAGCTTCTTTAAGAGTTCTGGAGGACCGAAACCGCAAGTTTTTAGATAAACCGATGCTTTTTTATGTAGGAGAAATCTTAAAATCAAAGATTATTAAAACCCCCCTTCCTAAAGAAGAGATTTTTGGAAAACTAATTGAGCCTTTTTTACAAAAGGTTGATGAGATTGCCACCAAACGGGGGGCCAAAATTCCTGGTAAAAAAGTTAGCGTGCGGGCTGATCCGCAAAAAATTGCCGAGGTTTGTGAAAAGATCGCTAATTTACAGCAGCAAGGAGTCCTGCGCGCTGTTGTAGAGAAAAACTCCGTTGCCAGCGAACCCGTCTACCTCGCTTTGGAAGTCTATCCCAATGAATTGATTTTTAAGAATAATGAGGTAATTGCTTCTGCCTTTATTAACGGGTCTACCTCCGAGGCAGAGTTGCGTAATCAACTATTAAGCATGGTAATCTTGGGGGTCAACAAAGCGATAGAAAAAGGAATTGTTACCGAAAACGAGAATTTTCAAGATTTAATCTCCATTAAAGAGATGAATCAGATAATTATGAAGGTTAAGCAACATGAAAAAGAGTTATTTACGGCTAATTTAGTAGCCGATGGAGCTATTTACCGGATTAATCCTCTCAAAATCAAGTTTAATCTGAAAGCTGCTCATTAAATTAAGAGGAGGTTTTAGCCATTAGTGAAGCACCGATTCTGGCGATTGATCCCGGCCGAGAAAAATGTGGCCTGGCCATCGTCGATAGTAAGCAGCAAGTATTATGGAAGAGGATAATTTCGGTGGCCAACTTGTTAGAGGAAACTAGGGTTTTGAGTGGCAAATATCTTCTCGAGACGATTATCCTCGGTAATCAGACTAATAGCCGCAGGATTTCCCAGGAGCTCGCGGTACTTGGTTTAAGGGTTGTTTTAGTTGATGAAACTAATTCGAGCCTGGAAGGGCGATATCGTTATTTACGGGAGAATTCCAAAGGATTAGCCTGTTTATTGCCAATTGGCCTGAGAATTCCGCGAGCCGCTTATGATGATTATGTGGCAGTAATTTTAGCAGAAAGATATTTGCAAAGCAGGGGGAAGGGTGAGTAAAATTGGGAGCAACACTACCCTACATAATCCGTTATTTATTAGTAATTGGACTTCTGTTTAGTTTTTCGATTACTTATGCCGTAAATAAAGAAGCCCAGACTACTCCGGCTTGGGTATATCAAGAATTAAATTATTTTTATCAAAAGGGGATTATTAAGGATTATCCCTGGAAATGGATTGCCAAAGGCAATAAATTATCCCGCTTTGAGCTGGCTTATTATATCAAAAAAATAATAGAATATTACTACCAATCTCCAAAAAAATCCCCAAAATCCATGGTCAAAATTAAGCGTCCTTTACAAAAATTAGTAGAGGAGTTTCAAAAGGAGTTAGCGATCCTTGGTTTGAAAAGTACCAAATTAAATCATCTCTCCTTAGATTTTAATAAAATGACTCCCACTCTCCGGGGGTATCGGGATTTAGATGAGATTTTAATCGGATCAAGTACCGCAAGATATCAGGAACCTTTTTACTATTTTGCCGGATATTACAAGGGAAATGAGTATAAAACCTTTATCTTTCTGCCCGAAAATCATTTAAAAGCGGCTGACTTGTTTCTGTTAGAGAATACTAAAGATAAATTTAGCATTTTATATCATCAAAAAATTGATAACAACCTTTCTTTTCTGGTTCTTAAAGGGGAATTACCGATAGAAAAGGCGCAGATGCTGCAGGGATATTTTTTATTTCCCTTAGAAAAAGAAACCAAAGGCAATATTATTAGCCTGGGACCAGAAGAAAAGAACGATATGATTTTGTCTTTATTAAATGAAGTTCATCAGTTAAAGAAGCTTGATAATTTGAGCTATATTGAAGGTAGCATAGCTTTGGGCGAATTTACCAAAGAGAATATTAACTTTAGTTTTGCAATGAAAGACCGGCGCGTTATTAACGGGGGCCTGACTTTGGGAGGGATTCTGGTTTATGATCATTATTTCAATAAAAAAGATGACCAAATTGACTTAAATAAGTTTGGCCTGCCTTTGGAACGCCAAATTCTTCCTTTAGAAATGGACTTGGACCGAATTGATGACCAGGCGCTACAATCAATTGAGATCAATATTCAGGGAAAAATGAGTTTTTCGCCGCAAACCTCACTTTTTGGGGGATTAGACTTGATTTATCAGGAACCCACCAGTAGCGAAAAGATTAATTTATGGCCGGCGGGAACTAAAGCCAGTGCGGGAGTGCAGCATCAGTTTAATAATTATTGGACTGTTATGACTTACCAATCCTTGGCTAATACCCAATTAAAGAAAGGCCTACTGAGTACTACTTCCTTAGGGGTCAAGTACGATGATTGGATTTCCCTGTGGTTGGCCTATCAATTTGTGGATTTTGATGAGGCTACTCTATCCGGGACGCTAATGATTCAGTTTTAAAAAAAGGGGTAATTAAACTTGGGACAGAATTATTTTAGAAAAATAGGGTGTCTTTTTAGCGGATTATTTTTACTAATAATACTTTTTTCTTATCATGTTTTGGCAGAGGAAATTACAGATCAGGAAATTTTGTTAGAAGCTCAAGGCGGAATTGATTATAATCTGGATACTGGCGTATCAACTGCCAAGAAAAAGGTGAAAGTGACGAGGGGAAAAGTTGTTATTGAAGCCGAGGCGGTAATCTATGACTCGATTAAAAAAAGTGTGACGGCTTCCGGAGGGGTGAAACTCCAGAATGAGGAGATAATCTACCGGGGCGAGCAGTTGTTTTATAACTTTAGGGAAAAGAAAGCCACTTCCGAAAAATTTCAAGCCGTTATTCAGAGTGCTGAGGATCGGGATGTCTATCTTGGAGGAAGTAATCTGCAAATCAATGACGGGGAAGCTACCGGGGAAAATGTAGTTTTTACCCGGTGTGCCAATGAGCATATTGATTATCACTTTACCGCCCGAAAAGTAGTC
>JANQHU010000313.1 GCA_028282485.1 Bacillota bacterium | reverse complement strand
TATCGCTTTAGTCTTATCTATGTATAAATAGCCTTTTTCCCGCAGTTCGGCAAAGTTTGAGATTCCGTAGGGGAGCTTGAGCATTCTTGGTTCCTCCTTTTGGGGATGGTCTAATGCTTCTATTTTAACATTAATAGGGCGGCTTTAGTAAAAAGTTTTTTGATTTTAACAAAAATTAAGTAATTCTATGAAAGAGCGTGCTTCACTTAGAAATAGCAAACTCATTTATTATTTTAACAATATATAGCAATATAGGTTATTTGTGTTTATTTTCATTAATGATTATAATTAAATTGTTAACAGTTTATTTGAAATTTAGAGGTGAGTTTTTATGAAACTAATTAAAGGCTCAAAACATGATAACGTTGTAGAATTAATCCCACTTTCAGTTTTATATACCGAGGCAATAACTTTTTTAAATAAAACAATTGATAATTATAAAAAAAACCCTCACAAAAGCTTTAAAAATGACAATAGTACAAAAGAAAAACTTATTGATTTTTTTCAAAAAATCAACACAAAAATAGCAACCCTAGCTGAAAAAGATAAATTATCAAAAGACATTATCCAACTAAATAATGAATTTATAAAGCTCTATAATCAATACAACCAACTTTATGAGCATACCAAAAATAATAAACCCATCAAGATTAAAATAGCAAATAATCACGCGCAACATTTAGAAGATTTACTCTAGCCATAAACGCATAAACAAAAAACCCGTATTTAACGGGTTTTTTTACTAGTCAAATTAGATCAATTGGTGGACCTGAAGGGGATCGAACCCTCGACCTCTGCATTGCGAACGCAGCGCTCTCCCAGCTGAGCTACAAGCCCATTCCCATAATGCACCCCCATTATATCACGAATCTTGGAGCGTGCCAAGAGGGAACTTTTTCAGATCCCCTTGGGAATCAAGAGCTTTTCCCCGGTTTTAAGCGCCTCTTCGGTAGTTAAATCATTAGCCCGGGCAATGGAATTCATAGTCAGCTGATACCGTCTCGCAATCTGCCATAGGGTATCCTCGGATTGCACTACATAGAAGAGCATACTCGGGCTGGTTTCCGGGTTTACAGGAGTCACTAAAGCACAATCCTCAATGATGGGAATCTTGCGCCAAATATCTGCCAAAACTCGTACTTTAATTATCCCGGAAACTTTAATAGTACGCATCCCTTCTAATTCAACCTTTAAATCTTCTAAAATAACTTCGGCTTTTAAGCTGGCTTGTTCCGGAAGATCAGCAAAATCAATGATTCCGGAGATAATTAAACCTTGTTGCAAGTCATAACTCTTCCAGACTGCTTCTTTTAAAATCGGACCTTCACTAGTATCTGCCACATAGATGGTGCGCAGGTCAATCCCGGTCTCCACTAAAACCTTATCCGCATTAGCTTTCGCCTCTACTCTGACCACTCTACCTTGGCCGGATAAAACTCTTTCAAAATCATCCATTTGGGGATTTAACTCTAAAATCTGTTCAAAGCCAATTTCCCCACCAGTCTCTCCCAAAAACTCATTAACCTCTAAAAGATTTTTCTTAATATCTAAGATTTGCTCCGCCTCGGGTAGGGCTTCCAGCACTAATTCTTTTTGAGCAAAACGACCTATTTTAGCCTTACAAATTAATTGACCATGATAATAGAGTTCCCGGGGCCCGGTT
>JANQHU010000308.1 GCA_028282485.1 Bacillota bacterium | reverse complement strand
CCAATTACCAGATATGAAATAATCCCTTTAGGCCAACTCCAATTAATTATTACCGAAATAAAATAAATATATAAGATTATAAAATAGATTATTGCTAAGGGAAAAAGAATAAATTGCAGAAATAAATCATAATATTTATCAATTTTTAGTTCTTTTTCTAATTCTTCTTTCTTTGGGAAATAAGCTAAAAATAACACTGGGGCATATATTCCGACAAACAAAATCCAAATTCGGGAATAGATTTCATGACTAAGTTTTAAGTTGAATAAATGATTAATTGTTGCTACAGCACCAATTACACCCAAATAAATTAACCAAGTAAACAAAAAAGTAATTGATAAATTTTTGGTTATTAAAACAATATTAACCCACAGCTGATGATGATAATCTTTTTCTTTAACCATAACTATTATTGGCAACATTATTATTAGTGATATATATAACAAGATAAATCTAATAATTTCTAGGTCAAAACTATTATTATAAATAATCCAATAGTATAGACCAAGTAATATTATACCACTTAAAATGATTAGATTTTGGAGATACTTATTTTGAACATAACTCTCAATAAACAGTTTAATATTTACAAAAAGAATTCCTCCCAGTAATAAAGTGCCAAATAAATTCAGATAAACATCAGAATTGAATCCATAATGATATTGCACCAGGATTGTTAAAAAAAGAAAAAATACTAGGGCTATCGGAAATCTAAAAAATGCTTCTTTAATTTTAGGCAATAAATTAATAGTTTTCAACAAAGCGATTAACCTCCATAAGATAAAGATTCATAGATAATTGTAAGATATAACTTCCTTAATTATTTAATAATTCCTGCTATCTCACCGTAGTAAGGAAATAGGTTTTTTATCTGACGTAGATTCCACTTAAACATCTCTCCTTCATTGACGATGATCTAATTAAGAATAAAATTAATGAATTACACCATTCTTTTTTAGTAACATTAAATGAAGTGAGGGTTATCTTTGAAGAAATCATTTTTGCTAATCACCTTAATTGCTTGGCTAATTTCTGCTCACCTGTTATTAGTTAATTCAGATTGTGCTGCTGCCAATAAGCCAATTGATCTCAATTTTAAAAATACCGATATAAAAGACGTGCTCCGCATTTTAGCCGAACATGAAGGGGTCAATCTAATTGTGGCGGCGGAGATTGAAGGGTTAATCACCATTCGTCTCCATAAACTAAACTTTCGGGATGCTTTAAAACTAATTGTCAAAAAGCATGGCTTAGCTTACCATTATCAAAACCGGGTTTATCAAGTTTATAAGCCCTACCAAAATTTTTTACAGATTACGTATCAAAATGACCTTTTAACCCTGACGGCTAAAGAAGTATTGTTAGCTAAACTGATTCAAGAATTAAATCAAAAATGTAATCTCAATATCGTTCTTGATCCCGATTTGGCAAAGGAACGCCTGAGTATGGCCTTTAAAGAAACCCCAGTGACTGAAGGCCTGGAAATAATCTTGAATCAGGTAAACTGCGAACAAGTAAAGAATAATAGTGTAACTTTTATTAAAAAAAGAGCTTTGGTAGAGAAGCCCTTTAGTGTGATTTACAAAAACGGGCTTTTATCCATTGATGCTCAACAAGTACCCATAGATATTTTAGCCAGAAGAATTACCGAAAAGACTGGTTTTTCCGTGGTTGCTGATCACCAATTGCAGAAAAAAGTCAGCCTTTTTTTTCAAAACCTTCCTTTAGGAGAGGGCCTAAAAATTCTGGGGGAAACTAACCAGCTGCAAGTGGTTCATACAGAAAAAATCTGGCGGATCAGTGCCCAAAGAAGTGGTAGTTTACGGGTATCTTTTGTGAATAATTTATTAAGCGTCAATGCCGAAAAAACCGAGTATTTAGTTCTCATCAGGGAAATCAACCGACAAACCGGGGCCAACATTGTGGCGGATCAGCAGATTCGGGGATCGATAACTATTAATTTTCAAAACTTGCCGCTGACGGAAGGCTTAAACCTCCTCTTTGAAGCCCGGGGGTTAGTGGTGGAAAAAAGAAAACAGGCTTACTATGTTTACCAAAATAAAACTAGAA
>JANQHU010000025.1 GCA_028282485.1 Bacillota bacterium | reverse complement strand
CAAAGATGGCAAAGGTATCCGCAATAGTTCCGTCAAAATCGAATAAAATATAATTCTTCAATCTACATCACCAATTTTTATAAATAATAATCGAATAAAATTCAATTATTTTTCATAAAAATCCTGCCAAACAAAACAAAATGTTAATATTTTAATTATAAAACAGGAGCTTCAAGTAAACGGCACTCTCCACTTACCGTATCTACTTCACCAAATCCGCCCTGTAAAAGAGTCCATTGCTGCTCAATATGGCCAATGGGAAAGCCATAAGCCACCGGACAAGCCAGATCCTTTAAATTATTAACAAATACTTTTTGCAAATCCGCTTCGGTCTCTCCGGCCACCGGACGGCACCTTCCCACCATTACTGCCGCGACGTTGTGAAATACCCTGTTTAATTTTAACTGGACCAACAGACGATCAAGGCGATTACTCTCTTCTTCCACCTCTTCTAAAAATAATAAAGCTTGGTGAAAATCCGGCCAGTACTCCGTCCCGATCAAGGAACATAAAGTAGCGATATTCCCTCCCAAAAAGTGGCCTTGTGCTTTTCCCGGGCGAATGGTAAGTAAATTACTAATCCCCCATTCATGGTCCGGCCAAATATAGTTAGGAGAATTATTTCCTAACAAAATTGAAAAAGCATTTTCCATGGAAAAAGGGCGGTCAAAATGAGTCAGCACCGGGCCATGGTAAGAGACGAGACGGTTTTTCTGCCACAAACCCAGCTCCAGGGCGGTAATATCACTAAAACCAATCAAAATTTTGGCTTGTTGCCCTAACAAACGGTAATTTAATAATGGTAGTAAACGGATCGTGCCGTACCCCCCCCTTAAACACCAAAGAGCTTTGATCTCTTCATCAAGCCAAAAGGATTCCAGTTCCGCTTTTTTCACTTGATCAGAGGGAATTCCCGAGACTGGCCAGACAAACTCTCCTACAACGGGACGAAACCCCGACTCTTCAATATATTTAATGATCTTAGCCACTAACTCTGCCGAAGCCACCATACTTGCCGGGGTAATAATTCCGATGGAATCACCTTTTTTTAAGGCTACAGCTTTAAGACGATCACTCATAATAATTCGCTCCCTTTTTTATTTTTAAAGTTAAATCTTATAAATTTTAGTATGAAGGAGCCCTTTTTATAACAAAATAACCAGAAGAGGGAGGGTGTAAAAATGAGCTTTTGGCAGCAACTAAAAAATCTGATGCAGTTCCAACAAAATAAACCCCAATTTTCTTTAGGGAATAAGTCCTGGAAACGGGAAGCGCTGCCTGAAACCAATGATCAAACAAAACTGTTCGCCAATTTGGCTAAGAACAAAGCAGTTTTAGAAAACGTCTTTGAAGTCCCTACCAATAAAGACATTATTATGCGGGAATTTACCATTGCCAATATTAATAAAAAAGCCATGTTAGTTTTTATTGATGGTTTAACCAGTCGCGAGACCCAAAACTTGGCTATTTTAGAGCCGTTAATGGTTTTTTCTTCCATAAATAGTCGTTTCATAAAAAATAGTATAGAATACTGTCTCAAACTTTTACTTCCGACTAATGACGCTAAACCGATGGACAATTTTCATGACGTGATTAATGGTATTTTAGATGGCACCAGCGCTCTGCTTATTGATGGTTGTAAAGAAGCCTTAATTATTGAAACCCGTGGTTGGGAACACCGCACTATTGGTAAACCAGCCATCGAGCCCACTGTTCGGGGTCCCCAAGAAGCTTTTAGTGAACATTTTCGGACCAATACTGCTTGTGTACGGCGTTACTTAAAAGATCCTAAACTAATTACCGAAATTTTTCGAGTGGGAAAACGAAGCAATACTCTTTTGGCAGTATTTTACATTAAAGATATTACCAATCCCCGGCTGGTGGAAGAAATTAAGTACCGGATTCAAAGTATTAGCGAAAGTATTGACTATGTTTCTGACAGCGGCACTTTAGAAGAGTTGTTAGAAGACCGTCCCAATTCCTTATTTCCCCAAATGCTTTCCACTGAAAGGCCCGACCGCTTAGCCTCTTTCATTCGGGAAGGCCAAGTGGGAATGATCCTGGACAATAGCCCGTTTTCGTTGGTAGCCCCCACTAATTTTACCATTTTTATACACACAGCCGAAGACTACTATTTACGTTGGCCTTATAGTAATTTTTTACGTGTATTGCGCGCTTTCGCCATCTTTATTTCCTTTATGCTCCCGGCTTTTTACCTGGCGGTAGTTAATTATCACCAAGAGATGATTCCCACGGACCTTTTAATTGCGATGAGTGCGGCGCGGGAGGCGGTGCCTTTCCCGACTATTTTTGAAATAATCATTATGGAATTCTCATTCGAATTCATTCGCGAGGCCGGAATCCGCATCCCTAGTGTCATTGGGGCGACCATTGGGATTGTCGGGGCTTTAATTTTGGGACAAGCGGCGGTGGCGGCTTTTATTGTAAGTCCTATTTTAATTGTGATTGTAGCGATTACCGCTTTAGCTTCTTTTGTAGTCCCCAATTATAATGCTTCTTTTACCGTAAGAATTTTACGCTTTATCTTTATTGTCTTAGCTGGCTTTTTAGGGCTCTTCGGGATTGCTTTTGGCATCTTTTTAATAATTCTGCATCTGGCATCCTTAAATAGCTTTGGCGTTCCT
>JANQHU010000176.1 GCA_028282485.1 Bacillota bacterium | reverse complement strand
AAATAATTTAGAGCCCATTGCCTTAGCCGATCTCACCGGGGATAATCAAAGCGAGCTTATCACGGCCACAGCCGTTTATAATCAAAAATTTGAAACCATCTCTACCAGAAGTCTCGAAGTGGGAGTTGTTTGTGCAGCCCCGGTTGTTAAAGATCTGGATAATGATGGCCCGAAAGAGATTATCCTGTTAGCTACTAACGGGCTTTATGTTTTTAATTCCGATTATTCTTTAAAATGGTCGGATCTGAGTCTGCAATTTCACCCGCCCTATTATTATTACGATCTGATTTATCGGGAGAGTATTGCTCTGGCGGATGTGGATAATGATGGTACCCAGGAGATTTTCACCCGAACCTTTAACGGAAGTTATGATGATTATGACCCCTCAACTTATACCACCACCTGTTATAAACATTACGGCCAGAAACTATGGAGCAGTACCGGGGAATTTGAACCCTATGCCGGCCTGCCGAACCCGCTGATCACTGATCTTAATCATGACGGTAGTTTGGATCTGGTTTTTGTGGACGGTAATTTTATCTTGGAAGGCTATAATCCACAAGATGGCAGCCTGATTATCAAAAAGAAGCTTTACGATTACTATGCCTCCACGCCCCCCCTAGCTGTAGGGGACACGGATAACGACCAACAGCAGGAGCTAGTGGCCGGGAATATTTGTATTGACCGTATTGATCGACTAATGAGTTTAGAAAGTGTTTTTACCCCCTTTAACGAAACGGAGAATAATTATTTAACTCTGAATAGTCCTCATTCTTTGGTGATGGCTGATGGTAGTTTATGGGCCATGGCCAATCAGAGTATCGTTTTTTATGATCCGGGTAGTAATCAGAGGGGTTATCTCCGGGTAACCAATATCCATGGGGCCAAAGCAGTTTTAGTCAAAGAATCAGACAATACCATCGCCCTTTATTCCCTGCATAGTAATCTTAAGTACGGCCTAATTAATACTACCAATCGGCAATATATCGAGCTGAACCAATCCGATTCCGGGTACCATTATTATAATCCCTTACAGGTTAATGGTAATTATTACTATTATTTAAAAGATGATGATTTTGGCAATAGCAGTTTATATCAAAAAGATTTAACTACTCAGGAAGTAGTCTTGCTACAAAAAAGTCTTGATATTGAAAAAATCTTGGGTTTTCCCAATCAGAACAGTATGTTGGTGGCTCGGGATTTTCGACTTTCCTTATTAGACTTAACCACTTTTACTTATACGGATCTCATTGACCGTAAAAGTTTTGATGATAGTTGCCCCATGGGAACACAGCTCATCCTAACTAATCGTGCCTGGACGAAAGCAACCTATTATCCTTACGATAATGAAGATGCTTTGACCAGCTATGATCCGGCTTCTCAACAGGCTCAAATCGTTCTTACCAACCAAGGGATTCAAGAGTTAATTTATCAAAATACCGGGTTAACCTTTACGGTCAGCGGGGTGACTATGCAAAAAAGAGATGAGGACCATCTTTATTTGCTGGCGCGAACCCGTTATCAAAATAAATTTGACCCGGGACTTCCTTTTGAGATTATCAACTGGCCGGCGGAGCACCAATTGCCCTTTTTGTTTGAGTATACAGTTTCCACCGGGGAACTCGCTTATCGGGGAATCTTTAACGAATACGGCCGGATTAAATCTTTTTGCTACCAAAACGATCATTTTTATTATGTGCATCATGGCCGTTTGAGTGGTATCTATGACTACGACTTAACTACGCAAAGCAATACCTCCCTAGTCGCTCCGGAAACAATTAAAAATCAGTATCCCGATTCCCAAGTAGTCCAGTTAGCAACGAGGGCCGATGGTCGTATTTATGCCTTGGTCTGGGCTTATGAAAAGGCTGGCGGTCGCTTGAATGACGATCTTTTTCAAAATCATCTCTATGAAATCAATCCCAGTACCGGCCAGTGGCAAGAGATCCCTCTGGATGGCGTGGAGGGCTTAGTTTGTGGCCTGTCTTTTGTCAGTGATCCTAACCATTTGTATCTTTATTGCGGGCCGGGTAGGGATGATACCACCCAGATCCGCCTCTATGAATTCAATTTGACGACTCGGATAGCAGAATTAATTTATCTTTGTGATGCTTACACCTTTAAACCGATTAATCGGCCTTTATGCTCCAACGGGACAAATCGGCTTTACTTTTCTTTGCCTCAGGTGGATGAATTAAAAGCTCTCAATTATTTTGATCTCGATTCCCGCACGGTTCAGAGTCTCAAGTTAAATACCGGTTGTGACGCCTTATCCATCTGGGGAGCTAACGCAGAAAAAGTCTATTTAGCACTTCATCTCACCAATGAGTGGAATCGGGTCAATCTCTATGAGTATCAACTAAATACCAATCAATTAACTTTGGTATCTAGTTTATACACCCCGGATAACCAGACGCTGCCTTTGTCTTTAGGAACGACACATTTTGGTTATCTGGACTTTGATTTTGGCCAAGCAGGGTTTAAGGAGGAAGATCAGAGTATTTTTCTGACGAATACTCGGGAGATTTTCAGTTCAAAGGCTACAATAATTACCCCATCACCTTCACCCACTCCTACTATTACTCCGTCACCCGGACCGACCAATAAGCCGAAACGCAGAAAAAGGGTGCGGCCGATTTTAGAAAAAGTCTATCAAAATGCAGACGGAAGTTTTACCGCAGTCTTCGGCTATTATAATCCCAATAAACGTACGGTGCGCATTCCCATTGGAAAAAGAAACAAATTCCGGTTTGTTCGGAGAAATAGTGGTCAACCGAAGCGCTTTTTACCGGGGCGGCAGCGTGATGTCTTTCGGGTCAACTTTAAACGTCATAAAATCGTTTGGAAGCTGGATAAGAAAAGAGTTACTGCCCATGCACCGAAAGGTTTTAAACCAAAGAAAAGAAGGAGAAGATAGTTTAGTTACATAAAAACAAAAAACGACCTGTCGAAGGCCCAGTTGCCTTTGACAGGTCGTTTTTTGTCAGAGGGTTTAGGTTAATAATTAGGTTTTTTTCTATATTCAAAAAATTTTTATAAATCCTCCCAAAGTGTGTTATTATTAATATAAAATAAAAAGTTTAAGCAATAAGGAGTAACAAATGGAGCCCAAAAAAGTCCTGCAAGGAATCGATAATTTTAAAGAACTTATTGATCGAAATGGTTATTATGTAGACAAAACTTTATTTATTAAAGATTTGATCGAGAGGCATGATAAAATTGTCTTAATCACCCGGCCCCGCAGGTTCGGCAAG
>JANQHU010000155.1 GCA_028282485.1 Bacillota bacterium | reverse complement strand
CTTTAGTGAAAGCACTGCGCTTCTTGGGTATGAACACGGTAATTGTGGGTTCTCAAACGGGCCGCCAAGAAGATTACCAGCAGTTAGCCGAGATTTGCGATCCCGGAACCATTGTGGTAGATGATACTAATCCATTAGAATTGGCTACTTTTCTGGCCGAAAAAGAGGTGGATTTGTTTATTGGGGGCGTGAAGGAACGGCCAGTGGCCTATAAAATGAGAGTGGGTTTTTGTGACCATAATCACGAACGGAAAGAAGCCTTGGCCGGTTTTGAGGGAATGTTGAATTTTGCCAAAGAAGTTTATACTTCGGTGATGAGCCCGGTCTGGCAGTTGCAAAGGAGGATTACAGCTGATGAGTGAGAGAGAAGAGTTGCAAAATTCCGTAGCCACTACCAATGCTTGTAAACTATGTACTCCCTTGGGGGCTTGTTTGGCTTTTCGGGGCATTAAGGGGGCAGTTCCTTTTTTGCATGGCTCCCAGGGTTGTGCTACTTATATCAGGCGTTATCTGATCAGTCATTTTCGGGAACCCATGGATATTGCTTCCTCGGGAATTGATGAGACCAGCTCCATCTTTGGTGGAGGCGAAAATTTTCTCCTGGGGCTGGCTAATGTGTCTGCTCAATATGAACCCCAACTCTTGGGAGTGGCCACCACTTGCTTGAGTGAGACCATTGGAGAGGACATTTCTTTATATTTAAAAAAATTTCAGCAAGAATTCTCCGGCGACCAGATTCCGGTAATTAGCGTGGCCACTCCCAGTTATCAGGGCACCCATGTGGATGGCTTTTACCGGACCGTACGAGAAATTGTCGTCGCCTTGGCTGAAGAGGGAAGGCCCAGTGGTTTAATCAATCTAATCCCCGGGTTGGTCTCTCCGGCGGATCTCCGTTATTTAAAAGAAGTGGGCCAAAGTTTTGGGATTGAATTAGTCTTATTACCCGATTACTCGGAGACCTTAGACGGGGTTTCTTGGGAAACTTATCATAAAATACCCCCCGGGGGCACGGAGATTACGGCCATCAAAAGCATGGGAACTGCTTCAGCTACCATTGAGTTTGGCCTCACGGTCAAGCCGGAAAATAGTCCGGGAGAGTTGCTGCGGCAGTCTCGGGGGATTCCCTGTCGCCGCTTGGGCTTGCCGATAGGAATGCGGTTGACGGACCGATTTTTTCAGACTCTCCAGGAGCTAGGTCCAGGCCAGATTCCCCCCAAATTTATTGCCGAAAGAGGGCGGCTCTTAGATGCTTATGTGGATGGTCATAAGTACCTTTTTCAAAAACGAGCAGTGCTTTACGGGGAAGAAGATTTGGTAATCGGGATGGCCAGTTTTCTGGCAGAAATTGGAGTTATTCCGGTCTTATGTGCTTCAGGAGGGAGAAGCGGTCAGCTCCAAAAAGAGCTCTATAGGGTTGCTCCCGAATTAGCGGGGCAGATCATGGTCAAAGAAGGAGTGGACTTTATGGCAATTAGCGCTTTGGCCGAAGAGTTAAAGCCAGATCTACTCCTGGGCAATAGTAAAGGATACTCCCTCGCCCGGAGAATGGGAATTCCCTTGGTACGAATTGGCTTTCCTATCCATGACCGGATTGGAGGACAACGGATTTTACATTTGGGATATGAGGGCGCCCAGCGCTTGTTTGATTTGTTGGTAAATACCCTTTTGGAGAGAAAACAGAGTAATAACCAAGTGGGATATAGCTATTTGTAAAGGAAAGGATGTGAGGGATATGAAACGGCATGATTACGAGCATCACCCTTGTTTTAATGATCAAACCCGGCACCAATACGGTCGGATTCATTTACCGGTAGCAGCTCGTTGCAATATCCAATGTAATTTTTGTAACCGGAAATATGATTGTGTTAATGAGAGTCGACCTGGAGTAACCAGTACGGTCCTGACGCCGGAGGAGGCGATCAATTGTTTGCGCACTGCTTTGCAATTAAGGCCCAACCTTGCGGTAGTGGGAATTGCCGGGCCGGGGGATCCTTTTGCGAACCCGGAGGAGACCATCAAAACTATTGAAATGGTTAACGAAAATTTTCCGGAGCTATTGACCTGTTTAGCTACTAACGGGCTGAGTCTCCTGCCCTATATTGACCGGATTGCCCAGCTGCAGGTGAGCCATGTCAGTTTAACCATTAATAGTGTTAATCCGGAAATTGGCGAACATATTTACGCCTGGGTGCGGGATGGCAAAGTAATCTATCGAGGGCTTGATGCCGCCAAGTTGTTGCAGGATAGGCAGATAGCAGCAATTAAGGAATTAAAGAAAAGAGAGATTATCGTCAAAGTAAATACCATTATTATTCCGCGCATTAATGATCAACATATTCCGGAAATTGCCGCGGAAATGAAGCGTTTGGGAGTGGACATTATGAATTGTATTCCCATTTATCCCGTGCCGGAGACCATTTTTGCGGCAGTTAATCCGCCCACGGCTGCGGCAGTAGCCCAGATTCGCGAAATAGCCGGTTTTTATCTCCCCCAAATGGCCCACTGTACTAGGTGCCGGGCGGATGCAGTGGGCTTACTGGATGAAGTTAATCCCCAGGGCTTCGCTGAATTAAGGTCTGCCTGTCTAGCTGACCAGAATGTTCCTCCCAAAACCGGAATTGCCATTGCCAGTTATGAAGGAATGTTAATTAATCAGCATCTGGGGGAAGCCCAGGAGTTATTTGTCTTTCAAAGAGTTGATTCCGGTTTTGAGTTTTTGGAAAAAAGGCCGACTCCCGCTACCGGAAGTGGGGAGCAGCGGTGGCAGGAATTAGGGGAGAATTTTGCTGATTGTGAAGCCATTTTAGTGAGTGGAGTCGGGGATAAGCCCCGGGAGGTTTTAAAAAAGAAGGGGATCGAAGTAGTAGAGACAGAAGGCTTTATTGAGGAAGCCTTACGCGCCTTGTTTAATAGAGAGCCCTTGCCGCGAATCCATAAAAAAACCCATGCTTGTGGCAGTAATTGCCGGGGTAATGGGTTAGGCTGTGGTTAAGTATGGAAAAGAAGAGAAGAAAGGATGATAAGTTATGGAAAAACCGGAATGTCATTTTTTGATTTGTTCCAGTTCCCGAGTAAACGGGGAGCCCAAAGGGGTTTGTAATCGAAAAAGCGCGGCTGCTTTAATTCAGTTTTTGGAAACAGAGATTGGGGATCGCGGGATTGAGAATACTTTAGTAACCAACACCGGCTGTTTAAAACTATGTGACCAGGGGCCGATCATGATTATTTATCCTCAAGGGCATTGGTACAAAAATCTTACCGAAGAGAATATTGAGAGAATTCTCGATGCTTTAGAGCAAGACGAAACGGTGGCTGATTTGTTAATTTGAGATGGGAAGGCCTCTTTAGAGAAAGGGTAGGAGGGCAGTTTTAATGAACTTAGGTAAAGAACGAACCAAAACATGGCTAATTGATACGACTCTAAGAGATGGGGAGCAGGCCCCAGGGGTAGTCTTTTCTCAGGAAGATAAGATAACCATTGCTAAAATGTTAGCCGAGATGGGGGTCCCGGAGCTGGAAGTGGGAACTCCGGCCATGGGGGAGGAAGAGATTCGAGATATCCGCTTGCTGGCTAAGCAACGCCTAAAGCCCCGCTTGACCTGCTGGGCCCGTGCCATGAAAGCGGATCTGAATAAAGCCGACTCCTGCCATACGGGGGCCATTAATATTTCTTTTCCTGTCTCCACCCTACATTTAAGAGCTTTAGGGAAGAAGCCGGGTTGGTCCTTGCTCCGGTTGGAAGAGCTTCTGGCGGATGCCCGTTCCATGTTTGATTTTGTGGCAGTGGGGGCCCAAGATGCTTCCCGGGCTGATCCCGAATTTTTAGAAGAGTTTGTCAAAACGGCGAAATATAATAGCGTCGATCGGGTTCGAATTGCTGATACCGTGGGCCTTTTAAACCCGCTGCAGACCTATCGGTTATTTGAAAATCTAACTCGCAAGGTGCCGGGCATTTTACTAGAATTTCACGGTCATAATGACTTGGGAATGGCTACGGCCAATACAATTGCGGCCATCATGGGAGGAGCAGCCGCTGCTAGTGTGACAGTAAACGGTTTGGGAGAGCGGGCCGGGAATGCCGCTTTAGAAGAAGTGATGCTAGCTTTAAAATTTAGCCTTAAAGAACGGCGGCGTTATAAACTTAATAAGCTGGCGCTGCTTTCGGAAGTAGTGGCCAAGGCCTCTGGGCGGCCGGTACCCATTAACAAACCGGTA
>JANQHU010000016.1 GCA_028282485.1 Bacillota bacterium | reverse complement strand
GTTTTGTGGGAATTAGGCTTAAAACCCTCCGAGTATTCCAATCAAATCGTGGAACCGGAGTATTTAACGGATTATCTCCACGCTGTTACTTCCGCATTTGGAGTCTTAGCTAACTTAGCGGATGATATTCGTCATTTGCAACGAACGGAGCTTGGGGAAGTCGGGGAGGTCTTTGAGGCAACCCAAGTCGGCTCTTCCACCATGCCCCACAAACGAAATCCCTGGAATTTTGAGCATGTGAAGAGTATGTGGAAAGAGTTTATGCCCCGTATGACCACTATGTATCTGGACCAGATCTCGGAACACCAACGGGATCTCACCAATTCCGCTTCCGGCCGTTTTGTCCCGGAAATGGTTATTGGTTTTGTGGCGGCCGTAGACCGAATGATTAAAGTATTGCAACGGTTAGTAGTGGACAAGCAACGAATGCAGGCTAATTTTGATTCCACTAAAGAGATGGTTATTGCCGAACCCATCTACATTCTATTGGCTTATTTGGGACATGGGGATGCCCATGAAGCAGTCAGGATTCTGACTTTAGAATCCCAAAAAACCGGGAAGACCTTAAGGCAATTGTTAGTCGAAAAGACGGAGCTCTTCCCTTACTGGAATAAATTAACCCCTAAACAACGGGATATTTTAGAAAACCCGGAGAAGTATCACGGCTGGGCGGAAAAGAAGACCGAGATTATCTGTAATACCTGGGAACTGCGCTTATTGCGTAGCTAGCCAATTAAGGATAAAGGGAGTAAGAAGATGCCGGAAAAATTAATGCAGCCGGAAGTCTGGCTGCCGGATAAGCCTGAAGAGGCGTGTGGTGTTTTTGGAGTTTATAGTAAGCAGGCGGATTATGGCGCCTCCTTGGCCAGTTATTTGGGTCTTTATGCCTTACAGCACCGGGGCCAAGAGAGTGCCGGAATTGTGGTTTCCGACGGGCAGCAACTCATGACCCATAAGGGAATGGGACTAGTTGCTAATGTTTTTCATAAAGATATTTTGGATAACCTTCAAGGGGCCTGTGCTATCGGGCATGTTCGCTATTCTACTACTGGTTCCAGCTTACTGGCAAATGCCCAACCTTTAGTAGCCCGCTGCTCCAAGGGGGCCATGGCCGTAGCTCATAACGGGAATCTGGTGAATACGGAAGAACTGCGCCTCGGTTTAGAAAATAGCGGCTCGGTCTTTCAAACTACCACCGACACGGAAGTGATTATTAATTTAATTGCCCGCCATAGCCAGGATACCTTAGCGGATGCGGTAGGTAAGGCGGCGAACCAGTTACGAGGTTCTTTTTCCCTGGTAGTGATGACCAAGGATACCCTCATTGGACTACGGGATCCCAGTGGCTTTCGGCCTCTTTGTTTAGGTCGATTGGAACAAAATGAGGCCTATGTGATCGCTTCCGAAAGCTGTGCTTTTTCCAGCATCGGAGCCAAATTTATCCGGGACATTAAACCGGGGGAAATGGTTTATATGGACCGCCACGGTCTCCAAAGCTATCAGTATTTGTCCGAACCCGTGCGAAAAGCGGTTTGTATCTTTGAATACATCTATTTTGCCCGCCCGGATAGTGCCATTGACGGCCTGGGAGTGCATCAGGCTCGCAAAAAAATGGGGTGGGAACTGGCCAAACAGTTTACCAAAGCGGCGGATGTGGTGATTCCGGTTCCGGATACCGGGCGTTCCACGGCAATTGGCTTTGCCGAAGCCTCGGGGATTCCCTTTGATATTGGGTTGATTAAAAATCCTTATGTGGGGCGAACTTTTATTCAGCCCACCCAGAGTATGCGGGATCTAGGAGTTCGGATTAAATTAAACCCCGTGGAGAGTGTGTTAGCAGGCAAGCGCGTAGTCATCATTGACGATACTATTGTTCGCGGTACTACCAGTGGTAAAATTATTAAAATGCTGCGGGAAGCCGGGGCCAAAGAGGTGCATATGTGTGTGAGTGCCCCGCCCATTACCCATCCTTGCTACTACGGGATTGACACCTCGGTCCGGAAAGAATTAATTGCCTCGACTCACGAGGTCGAGGAGATTCGTCAATACATTGGCGCGGATTCCTTAACTTATTTGACCCTTGCTGGTTTAGCCCGAGCGGTGGAACCTTTAAGTGGTTTTTGTTATGCCTGTTTTAACGGGGATTATCCCGTGGAGGTCCCCGGTAAAGTAGCCCGGAATAAGTATTTATTTGAGGAGTGAATATAGCAAAAATGGCAGATCTTTATAAAGCAGCCGGTGTCAATATTGATGCTGGTAATGAAACCGTGAAACGGATTAAAAACCTGGTCCGACTAACCTATAATCAAAATGTCTTAGGAGATTTGGGTAATTTCGGCGGCTTGTACTCCTTTCCCAAAGAAGAGTTTAATCAGCCGATTCTGGTTTCCAGTACCGATGGGGTGGGAACCAAACTGAAAGTGGCTTTTGCTTTACAGCAGTACGGTACTGTCGGGGAGGATTTGGTGAACCATTGTGTGGACGATATCCTGGTCCAGGGAGCCAAGCCCTTATTCTTTTTAGATTATTTTGGGACCGGACGCTTAGAACCGGCGGTGGCGGAGGCGGTCGTGGCCGGATTTTCCCGGGGCTGCCTGACGAATAATTGTGTTCTCATTGGAGGAGAGACTGCCGAAATGCCGGGGATTTACGCTCCTGGCGAGTTTGATCTGGCGGGTACTATTGTGGGGGTCGTGGAGCGGGATAAACTAATTACCGGAGAGCAGATCCAGCTGGGGGATATTGTCCTTGGTTTGCCTTCCACTGGTTTGCATACCAACGGTTACTCCTTAGCCCGCCAGATCTGCTTTGAAAAATTGGGACTCACTCCGACGGCTTATTTTGACGAACTCCAAAATACCATTGGCTTAGAATTACTAACTCCCCATCGTTCTTATTTTAAAGAAGTTTATCCTTTGGTGGAAGATAAATTAATCAAAGGGATGGCCCATATTACCGGGGGCGGTTTTTACGATAATATTCCCCGAATTTTACCGGAAGGTTGTCAAGTGAAGATCACTTTAGGAACCTGGCCGGTGCTGCCCATCTTTAATTTCTTACAGAAGGCCGGAAGTATCTCTGATGCGGAAATCTACCGGGTCTTTAATATGGGGATCGGCATGGTCCTTATTTGCGAGGAAGCGGCAGCAGAGCAGATCAAAGAACGGGTAACGGAATGTTATGAGATCGGCCGAGTTGTCGCTGGGGAGAAAAAGGTGGTTATTAATAATAAAGCTTAATCAGGAGGAAAACGGGTGAAAAGAATCGGTGTATTGGTCTCCGGGAGTGGGACAAACTTACAGGCCATAATTGATCAGGTGGCGAGTGGGTTTATTGGGGCTGAAATCGGAGTGGTAGTCAGTAATAAACCGGGCGTCTATTCCTTGGCAAGAGCCCAGGCAGCCGGAATTAGGACCCGCGTAATTGATCACCGCCTGTACGCTCGGGCCCAGGACTTTAGCCAAAGTATTTTAACAGTTATGAAAGAAGAGCAGATTGATCTAATCTGCCTAGCGGGTTTCTTGCGGATTATTGATCCGCTGTTAATCGAAGCCTATCCCAATGGTATTTTAAATATTCATCCTTCGTTATTACCCGCTTTTGGTGGCAAAGGAATGTACGGGCATCATGTCCATGAAGCGGTGATTGCATCGGGGGTGAAGTATTCTGGAGCTACGGTCCACTTAGTAACCCCGGAGACGGATGTGGGGCCGATTGTAGCTCAAGGAATTACGGCTGTTGCGGATACGGACACTCCGGAGACTTTGGCAGCTAAGGTTTTACAGATTGAGCATCAGCTTTATCCCCGGGCCATTAAATTATTAATTGAGAATGGGTTAGAGATTGACGGATTGCGCGTTCGGGAAAAAATAACTAAATAATATAAAAAAAGGGAGCGATTTACTATGTCCAGAATCAAAAGAGCCTTAATCAGTGTTTCCGATAAAACGGGATTAATTGATCTCGTCCAATTTTTGGTAGAATCCCAGGTAATGATCATCTCCACCGGAGGCACTTACCAAGCGATTCAAGCAGCCGGCCTACCGGTTACTTATATCTCGGAAATAACTAATTTTCCGGAAATTCTTGACGGCCGCGTCAAAACCCTGCATCCGGCCATTCACGGCGGCTTGTTAGCCAGGCGGGATTCCCCAAAACATACCACCCAGTTGGCCGAGCAAGAGATCGCTCCCCTGGATCTAGTCGTAGTTAATCTCTATCCTTTTGCGGCTACTATCAGTAAACCGGAGGTAACTCTAGCTTATGCCATTGAAAATATTGATATTGGCGGGCCTTCTATGCTCCGCTCGGCGGCCAAAAATCATCAAGATGTAACCGTGGTGGTTGAGCCGGAAGATTACGGGCGTTTAATTGAGGAAATGCAGGCTAATCAGGGGGCTACTACCATCCAATTTCGGCGCCAATGTGCGGTAAAAGTCTTTAAAACCACTGCCATTTACGATTCGTTAATTTATAAATACCTCAGCTCCGAGTATCATCCGGAAAAGATAGAATACCCCGATTTATTACAACTAAATTTCATTAAAAAACAGGACCTGCGTTACGGGGAAAACCCTCACCAAAAAGCAGCCTTCTATCAAGAAGTAGATGCCCCCCAAGGGACCATCAGCCATGCCCGGCAGTTACATGGTAAAGAACTATCTTACAATAATATTAATGACGGAAATGCGGCTTTAGAAATGGTCAAAGAGTTTAAAGAACCCGCCGTGGTGGCTATCAAACATGCTAACCCTTGCGGAGTTGGTTTGGGTTCGGATATTGGCGAAGCCTACCAAAAGGCTTACCAATGCGATCCTATTTCCATTTTTGGGGGCATTGTGGCCTTAAACCGGGAAGTCGATCTACCCACCGCCCACGCCATGAGCGAATTGTTTTTGGAAATAATTATTGCCCCCCACTTTACGCCGGAAGCTTTGGCTATCTTGAGTAAAAAGAAGAATTTACGTCTCCTGGAGATCCCTGATTTAGGCAAAATCGGGATTGAACAGGGTTTGGATATGAAAAAAGTAGCTGGTGGACTCTTGGTGCAAGAGCTGGACGTGGCCGTGCTGGAGCCGGAGAAAATTAAAGTAGTTACCAAACGTCAGCCCACCGCCCGGGAAATGGCGGAATTAGAATTCGCTTGGAAAGTAGTCAAAAATGTCAAGTCCAACGCCATTGTTTTGGCCAAGAATTTTGGCACCATCGGCATTGGGGCTGGCCAAATGAGCCGGGTGGGAGCTGCGCGCATTGCCATTGCCCAAGCCGGCAAATTGGCTTCCGGTTCCTGTCTAGCCTCGGATGCCTTCTTCCCTATGCCGGAT
>JANQHU010000145.1 GCA_028282485.1 Bacillota bacterium | reverse complement strand
CCTCATATACCAGATCATTCGGCCATTTACAACCCACCTGCAGGTTAGTTTCTTGATAAATTACTTGAGCCAGAACCGTTGTTGTTAACAGGGTGATTCCGGCTATTTGGCTAGCCGCTACTGGGGGACGTAAAATCAAGCTAAACCATAACCCAACGCCAGCCGGGGACGCCCAACTTCGTTCCCATCTCCCCCGTCCTTTTGTTTGTTTTTCGGCAATGACCAAACTTCCCTCGGGCTCTCCCGCTTTAGCCAATTGCTTGGCCAAGTTATTGGTGGAATCGATTTCCGCTTGATAGTACAAGACTTTCCCAATTTTTTGCGTAGGTAACCCCCGTGAAAAAGTAGCTGTCAAATTCATCATAATTTTGATCATCCTCATATCTTTAATTAATTGAGGTGGAACTTAAAACTAACTATTTGCGTTTAAAAATTATAAAAAGAGTCCAAAAAGACCAATTTTAATTTCAAAGGAGGCCACAACTAGTGAACACTTTTAAGCAAACTCTTTTTAATTATCGCATTCCTTTTTTAGCAATTTTTTTAATAGTAGCCATTGGCCTATTTTACTGGCCTTCCCAGGCAGCTACTCCGGTTAATTTAGCCGGGACCTCAATAGTAGCGGATATCGCTGCCCAAGCTTCCGATAAAGTGGTCTGGATTATCACCACTTACGAAAGAAATGAAGCAACTACCTTAAGACGTCTTTTCTCAGATAATGCTTTACCAAAAGAAGAATCCCACGGCCAGGGTAGTGGTTTCTTTTTTGATAGTCGCGGCTATATTTTAACTAACGCCCACGTTATTGAAGGAGCCAAAACCATTACCGTGAAACTAAGCAATAGTAAAAAAGAGTTACCAGCTACTCTAGTTGGTAAAGATACCGCTCTGGATATCGCTGTCTTAAAGGTTCAACTTGACCAAAAGGTGTCTGTTTTAAACTTAGGCGACTCTCAGAAGTCTCGGATCGGGGAATGGGTAGTGGCCATCGGTAATCCCTTAGGCTTAGATCATACGGTTACCTTAGGAATTATTAGTGCCAAGGGCCGCCCCATTAGGGCTGCTTCAGGGAATACCTTAACCCATTACGAGAATATGATCCAAACCGATGCCGCCATTAATCCGGGCAATAGTGGGGGACCTTTACTCAATCTTAAGGGTGAAGTAATCGGAATTAATACCGCGGTTAGTCAAGCCGGCCAGGGACTCGGATTCGCCATCCCCATTAATTCCGTCAAAGAGATCTTAAACGAGCTTATTACTAAAGGAAAGGTCTCGCACCCTTGGCTTGGAGTTAGTCTGGGGGATGTTAGTGCTTTAGATCCCGCCACTAGAGACTATTTAAAAGTTTCTAAACCAGAAGGAGTAATCATTGTTCCTTTAAAGAATCAACCAGCTGCCAAAGCCGGATTAAAACCCTATGATATTATATTAGAAATCAACCATCAACAAATTTCTGATAGTAATGCTCTCATTCAAACTATTCGGAAGAAAAAGGTGGGGGATAAATTAAAAATTTTAATTTCCCGTCAAGGTCGGTTGCTCACTAAAGAAGTTATTTTGGAAGAAAAACCGAATTAGTAAAAATTATTTTTAAAAAAGGGCTACTTACTATTAAAGTAGCCCTTTTTTAAGCAGTTTCTTGATTCTTTTCATCTACATGAACCACCCGAGGCTCCCAGCCTTTTTTTATTTCCCTCTCCTCACAAAGTCCGTAAGCAATAATAATCACCAGATCTCCTGGAACAGCTAACCGAGCGGCTGCCCCATTCAAACAAACAGTTCCCGAGCCCCTTTCTCCTTCAATAGCATAAGTTTCAAAACGTGCTCCGTTATTAAGGTTAACTACTTGAACTTTTTCATAAGGTAGAATATCGGCCTTTTCCATTAATAAAGAATCAATAGTTACACTTCCCACATAATTTAAATTGGCATCTGTAACCGTAGCGCGATGAATTTTCGACTTACACATATAGCGCATCATTATGACTCACATCCTCTAATCACAATATTATCAATTAATCTCGTCTGACCAATCCGAACCGCTACAGCCACTAATATCTCTTGCTGAACGAATTCAATCGGTTGAAGATCACTACTATTTAAGATTTCTAAATAATCAAGTTTAGCCAAAGGCTCTGTAGCAATCATTTGTTTTAATAAAACTTTTAGCTCTGCGACTCTATCTTCCCCGGCAGCAATCAGCTGCTCTGCTTTTTGCAATACTTTAGATAAAATTAACGCTGCTTGACGTTCCGCGGAGTTTAAATAAACGTTCCGGGAGCTCATAGCCAGCCCATCCGCTTCTCGTACAATTGGACAGCCGACTATTTTTAAATCTAAATTTAAATCTTGGACCATCTGCTTTACCACTCTTAATTGTTGGGCATCCTTTTCCCCGAAATAAGCCCGCTGGGGTTTAACCAGATTGAAAAGTTTTAAAACCACGGTGGCTACTCCTGCAAAATGACCAGGTCGGTTGCCGCCACATAATCCCTGGGAGATCTCCGCTACTTCTACTTTGGTTTGAAATCCTTTCGGATATAGCTCCGCCACTGTGGGGATAAACAGCAGATCCA
>JANQHU010000136.1 GCA_028282485.1 Bacillota bacterium | reverse complement strand
GGTTTTATTTGAAGCTATTATAATATCTTTATTTGGCAATACTTTAGGAAAGTTAATATTAAATATTAAAATTAGTGATATAGAAAAAAAGAAAATTAGTTTTAAAAAAGCCTTAAAAAGAAGTATTAAAGTATGGATTTATGGTAGTGGATTTTCTTTGCCAATTTTAAATATTTTTTTCTATATTAAATCTTATAATAGTTTAATTAAAAATAAAATTACTAAATGGGATAAAGAAGAAAATATCGAAGTTAGCTATAAAGAACTTGATAATTCAAGAATTATATTAACTATTTTTATTATGATAATCATTTTTATATTAAATTCTATGCTATCTTTAAATATATCAAATACCTAATTGTTTAAGGATTTCAGACCAAAATAATCCTCAAAGTAACATGTGGTATTTATTGGTAAAAACAAACACAATTGCAATAGCTATTAATAATATACTCCCCTCACATAAACAACAACAAACTAATCGCCATTACCATCATTCCCGCTATTAAACCATAAATCGAAAGATGTTCTTCGCCATATTCTCTGGCGGCAGGTAAAAGTTCATCCAAGGAAATAAAGACCATAATGCCTGCTACCGCAGCAAAAAGTACGCCAAAAACAAGATCATTAACATACCTAAACAAAATTAAATACCCGACAATTGCCCCAACAGGCTCTGCTAACCCGGAAAGAAAGGAAAGTTTAAAGGCTTTTTTCTTATCACCTGTAGCATAGTAAATGGGGATAGATACCGCAATTCCCTCCGGAATATTATGAATGGCGATAGCTAAAGCTACAGCGATTCCTAGCGAGGGATCTTTGATGGCGGATATAAAGGTGGCCAGACCTTCTGGGAAATTATGTATGGCAATGGCTAACGCCGTAAAAAGACCCATACGCAACAGCTTTTTTTCTCTAAGTTTCTTTTCTTGGCCCTTAATGTCTTCCACTTTGCGAATCTCATGAGGATTATCAGCTGCCGGTATAAATTTATCAATGATGGCAATTAAAAAAATCCCCCCAAAAAATGATCCTACCGTAGCCCAAGCCCCCACCTTAGCTCCCAATACCGCTGTCAGTGAATCCTGAGCCTTCATAAATATTTCAATCATGGAAACATAAATCATTACTCCCGCCGAAAACCCTAGGGCTACCGAAAGAAATTTAGTATTGGTTTTCTTGGCAAAAAAGGCCAAAACACTCCCGATTCCTGTAGCCAATCCCGCAAATAAAGTTAAACCAAATGCTATTAAAATACTGTTATTATCCATTATTATACTCCTTAAACACCCCAATCCCTATTTCAACCAAAGATTAATCAGGGCTGCTTTCGAATCCGGCTTTGCTTCATGTAGTTTTCCGTTGGCAACCACGAAACTATAGCCATTATTACTAATATCCCATAATTTGCCGTGGAGAAAGCTATTGACACCATAGGAAGCCTTTGTGCTCTTAATACGATTCGGCAAAGTGTATTTTAGCCAAGCTTCTCGTTTCGTTATTTTTTGAATATCATTCAGTTCAACATCCTGGGGGGCCGGATAACCGCTGTAACCTTTCCACTTCTCCAAATAACTACTACCAAAGGAGGTTACTGTAATTATTTCCACTTGTTTCTTTTGTAAAACCTCATAGGTCGATGGATACCAAGCATCGGCGCAAATAACTACGCCTAAAGTTCCTAGGGAAGTTTGAAAAACTGGCAGTTCGGTTTTGGGCCCCTGGGCTACAAAGGGTTGTTCCTCTTCAGTGGGATAAACTTTTTTGACTAGTTGGTTATAGGGTTGTCCATTGGGCTGATAAACTAAAGAAATATTATACAGCGGGCCCTCTCCTAAAATAAGATTTCCTGTTTCCAACTTTGGTTCCGGTAGTAAAATCGATCCGGCCACTATATGTACCTGATACTTTTTAGCCAGGACCGAGAACGTATTTTGATAAATCTGGGCCATGACCGGGGCTTTCATTTTAAATAAACTATACTTAACTTTGTCTTGGGCTGGTGACTTCACCACTTCTTTTAAAAAACTAAATAGATTTGACAAAACTAATGTTTTCATGGCACTTTTCATGGTCTTCGCTTGATAGACCGCTTTCTTCTCATTAGCAATTACCAACCAGGAGCCGATATATTCGGGAAAGACTACCACTGTTTTGGGAGTCAGCCATCCCTTTTTTTGACATGTTTGCAAATATAAATCTAATTTATTCTGAAAACTATCTTGATTAGCATAGTCAAAAGTCATCATATAGGGTTGAATGGTAATAAGGTTGCCCTGGCCCTGATCGGTTCCGTATTCGGCTATTTCACTCAAAAAGGGTTTGGCAGTTGTTTCCACGCCTCTTCCCAAATTACTCCAAAGACTGTAGCTAATTATGATTAGTAATAAAACAACTCCTAATAATTGAAAAATTTTTCCTTTAACTAACATATTTCAGTATCTTCCTCTCTTTAATTATTATTTACTGGCCGACTGATTCTGTTATTGTGGAATGGTTTTTGCTTACGCTTATTTCATTCTTCATAATACAATTTCTAGCTATTTCTTCTTGAAAAGTTAAAGATTGCAACTTGTTTGCAAAATTACTTTCCGGCATTTTTTTTAAAATATTTCGTAAAGGATATATTGCTTGTATGATAATATGCATAAGAGGTTTGTAAACAACATTTAATTGGCAATACAACTTTTTAAAACCAAATTTACCAATTAAAAAATCTTGCATATTGGTGTCATGAGAAATGGAACGAGTGCCATTACTTATACTTAAATGCCGTTCATTTATATAATGATTTAACTTCTGGTTAAACAGCGCATAAGATGGATAATATTTAAGAAATTCCGGATCATACTTAAGAATATTTATTGCCACATTTTTATCCTCAATGATGCATTGAGAATAGCCAACTAATTTTTCTTCATAAAACACACCCCAATATTCAAATGGTCCATTATTCGTAGCTAATATTACTTTTTGAAAATTTTGTTTTGTTGTTGGAGTAATATTTTTATATCTATTAAAAGCAGCTTTATAGCAATCATAACCATTTGCAGCCAACCACTCGGGCGAAATTTTTTTAACAGAACATAATCGTTCCCCTTTTTTGATTTGATTTCTCATTTTTGATGATAATTGATTAAAATCGTAAGAATCAGAGACAATATACCACCAACCAGTCTTCTCAACAACCGTCGGACTTGAATAACGCAGTAATAATGCTCCTGTTTTTTTTAATAATTTTTGTGCTTCTGTTTTGTCAACATCTATTAAACAAGGATATGTATAAACGGGAATTAAGGCTCCATTATACAAGCGCCAATAAAAACCATTAAATTCAAAAATAGGATCACCTTTTTGTTTTAACCATTCTACAAAATGCTTCATAGATTCACTCTCCTTGTATTAATTAAAATTGCAATACCTTACCTATTTTGCTAATAACTCTATAAACTCTCTTGGCTTTTCACCTACTTGAAACCAGTGCAATATTGCTTGAACTATTCTCGTTGAGGCTTCACCATCACCATAGGGATTAACGGCCTGGGCCATGGTTTCATATTCGTATTTATTATCTAACAACAGCCCCGCCGAATTATAAATCTTAGCTTCCTCAATTCCGGCCAAACGAACCGTTCCGGCTTGCACTGCTTCGGGCCTTTCTGTTTCACTTCTTAAAACCAATACCGGCTTGCCCAGGGACGGAGCTTCTTCCTGCAAACCTCCGGAATCAGTCATGATGAGATGACATTTAGCCATTATATTATGCATATCCTGGACATCTACCGGGTCAATTAATTGCACTTGGGGGATATTACCGAGATATTGATTAACCGTATCCCTGACTAGGGGATTTAAATGGACCGGATAAATAATTCTGGTATCGGGATGATTAGTGACGATTCGTTTTAGAGCCCGACAGATATTTGCTAAAGGCTCCCCAAAATTTTCTCGTCGGTGCGCAGTTACTAAAATGTAACGGCTGCTAGCAAAATCTATTGTATTTAACAGGGGATTCTGAAAAACATAGTCGGCTTTGATGGTTAATTTTAAGGTATCAATCACGGTATTTCCGGTAACATAGATCCCTTTAGTAATCTTTTCTTGCAGCAAATTTTCCTTGTTTAAGATGGTCGGCGCAAAATGAAGTTCGGCCATGTTTCCCGTCAGCTTACGATTCATTTCTTCCGGAAAGGGCGAATATTTATCAAAGGT
>JANQHU010000119.1 GCA_028282485.1 Bacillota bacterium | reverse complement strand
AGATCATCATCTACTGCTCGACCCTCTCCTTTGAAGGTACCAAGCTAATATTCGATGCTTTATTTAACCATCAAAATATCACGCGCTATCAAATAGCTTTATATCAAAGCCATCATGATCAAACTGATTTTTTAAACCTAACCAAAAACAAGCGCTTTCGCCAAGCGCTTCAAGATTATTACCAAGATCTTATTACCAAAGTATTAGCAAAGCATCAGATCCGCGTTTATGATTTTGAATTAGGGGCCCAAAATTATCATCTGGCTTTTTCCTATAATCAAGGCCGGGTTAGTAACCTCAAATGGGGACCGATTCATTCCACCAACACATAAACCTTCTCTGCTCCCACACCAACAATCCGCCCCTGCTTCCCGAGCACCACCCGTTCTTTCTGCTTCTGCAAAAGATCGTAAATAATTACCTCACCCTGCCGATTCGCAAAGATTACCAAACCATTAGTATAATAATAATTAGTCAGATATCCCCAATAATCTTTAAATTCCGCAATTTCTGAGGGAGTGATTATTGGCACAGGTAGAGTCTCGATTACCTGCCCCGTGTCATTAACTACTTGAAAATCTCCGGTACGCTTCAGCAATAAAATTTGCTCCTCGCCTATAGAGACAGGATGATAGGAGTTAGCCGCTAACAAAGTGGCTTGGCCAGTTCCTAAATTAATGCGATAAACGGCTTGTTGACTCCGATGCTCCAACAAAATACTCTGTTGGTCATCTGACCAAGTAAAACGCAGGGGGAGATTATAATAAAAATAGTCCTGGGCCGGGGCCAGGTAGTAAAAATCATTTGGCAAAGAATGGCTCTTTAAGAATTTTCCCTGGTTGTCAAAAAGTCCCACTAGCAACGGCCCTTGCTCTTCATCTATCATCTGGGCCACCACACAAATTCTAGTCCCATCGGGTGAGAAACGTTCCGCTAAAATATTGACGCGGTGGGGAAAAGTTAATTGGGCCAGAAATGCACCGGAGCTCTGATAGATGCTTCCGTTTAGCAAAAAATACCCAGGGATCTCGTTATCAGTGGCTAGCCAGGTTTCTTCTCCAAAAGAACCACTTTTTTGCTCTTTGATACTATAATAGCTCAAGGAGGTAAAAAGATTTCGTTTCGAAAAGCCTAACACCTGCGTACCTATGACCAATTGATTTTGGGGGAAAATTTTTATTTCCTGCCAGCGTAAATCCGCAGGATATGAGATAAGCGGAGTATTCGGAGCATGATTATTATCAGTGGTTGCTAGTTCCCGAACGGTTTTTTTCCCGGTATCAATCTCATAAAGCCTAGGGTTTACTCCCAAATTAAAAAGAACTTTTGCTCCCAAGCTACTGCCATCGGCAAAACGGGCTTCGGCGAAATCAATAAGCAGATCCCCATTAGCATCCGCTGCCAATTCCGGAATAGTCACTTGCACCACCCGCGGGCTGAGCCACTGATAAGCCAGCCTGCTTTTGTTGGGAGTTAAAGTTCGGGGAGAAGAAAAATTTCGACCAACCGTTTTTTCGACACTTTTTTGGTCAACTTCTCGGGCAAAAGTCAACTCCAAAGTCTTGGTTCCCGGGGCCAGTCCGTAAAAGAGAGCTTTCTTTTGCCCGGCGGCGACCAGACGTATGGTTACTTCTGCCGACTTAGGGGGATAATTATTCCGATGAAAATATTTCATCCGGCTGATAGTTTTCCTGTTTTTGCGATCAATCGGAGTTAAATGATCATAAACATGTTCGTAACGGGGTTGATACCAGGAAAAACGGCGGAAATGATTTTGCAAAGCAGGTGCCCGAAACCGATATCCGGCTTTAGCCAGAATCGTCTGCTCTAAAAGAATCAATTCGGAGAGAGAAAACTCCTGTAAATCGTCAAAAGCAAAAACTTGCTTTAAAAGGCTGATTTCACCTTCCTCTAAAATTTTTGCCTTTAGGCTCACTGGTTGACGAGGGTGTTGGGCCTTATTTGACTTCGCAGCTAACGGAAGTTGTCCCAACTTTAATAATAAAGTTTGCCGATTAACTGCTTCTGGCTGGGCTGTTACTAAACCAGTCTGGAAAATCAACAATCCGGCTAAGATCAGGTACCCCAAAAACTTTGGCATGATTTTTCCCCTTCCTTGGTTAAAAAAATCTATTTAATCAAATTACTTTAAAGCATTCCTTTTCTAGCTAAAAAGTTAACCAAGATAACTGATCAAAAAATAATAAAATTCCTAATACGATCAGCAATAAACCTGCTGCCCACTCAAAATACTTAAGATAAGGCTTCAGGCGGTTTAAATAACCGGTAACCCGTTCAAAAGCAAGGCCTAAGATTAAAAAAGGTAAGCCCAGCCCCACACAATAAACCGCTAATAATCCCGCTCCTTGCCAGAGAGTATCGCTACTCCCCGCCAAAGCCAAGATAGAACCAAGGACCGGGCCGACACAAGGGGTCCAACCCAATGAAAAAGCAAGGCCTGCCACAAAAGCCCCCCAAGGACCAGTTAAGCCTTGGCG
>JANQHU010000104.1 GCA_028282485.1 Bacillota bacterium | reverse complement strand
TTTATACCCGCTATTTAAATAAGGGGGTGATCAAAAGAGGTTGTCGGGGTAAAAAAGTGCTTTGTTTGACCTTTGATGATGGCCCGGACGAGGGATATACGGTTTCAGTTTTAAGTATCCTGCAAAAAGCAAAGATTCCGGCCACTTTTTTTTTAGTAGGGGCTAAAGCAGAGCGCCATCCAGATTTGGTAAAAAAAATTATTGCTTCCGGAAATGAAGTCGGGCTCCATACTCAGTGGCATCGCCATGCTTATACACTGTTTTCCAAACAAAGTTTTTTATCAATTAGCCAGGGGAAAAAAATAATTGAAAGAATTATCGGTGATGATATTAAGTGGTTTCGGCCACCCTGGGGGGCCTTGAATTTATGGCAATGGTATCAAGCCCAAAAAATGAATTTAAAAACTGTATTATGGTCGGCTAATGGAGCTGATTGGTTAAAAAAAAACAGCCCCCAGAGGATTTTGGAAAAAATACAAAAAAAAGCAGCTAATGGAACCATTATTGTCTTGCATGACTCGGGAGGCGAACAAGATGCCCCGGAGAATATGCTGAAAGCTTTACCGTTAATTATTGATTATTTTACCCACCAAGGCTATCGTTTTGTTTCCCTGAGTAAATTAGTTTCACGAGATTAAAGGAGTAATACAATTGAAAATAAAAACTTTTTTTCAAAGTTGTGGGGCAATTATTGATAATTTCTATATCAAAAAAGTGGGAGCCACTCCTATTCCGGGCTCGGAAAATAAACTGCTCTTATTATGTGTTCACCCCTATCAGGGAGCAGAATCGGTAAAGCTTAGCGATGATATTGAGATTATGAGAGATGAAGCAGTAGCCGAATTTCATTTTAATAATGGGAGAATTCTTGAAATTGCCCGAACGGCTGCCACCAATCGCCCCATTGAATGGCTGTTACTTAAAATTCTAAAGGAAGAGTTGGCTTTGTTGGCTAAAGCTTGTCGAGAAGGAGCCATCTCGGAAGAAATCCGGGGTTTTTACGGGGTTAACGTCTTATCCGGCGGAGCCAAAAGACTAGGATTTACCCTAGTACCTCTTGCTGATAATTGGCAGAATCGTTTGATTGGCTTCTGGGAATCTTCTTTGCGAAGGCTTTATTATTCCAATCAGAATCACGTCAAGACTGGGTCGAAAAAATCCTGGTATCATAATAAACCCTGTGAAGCATGGCTTTCCAGAGCGAGTTTATTAATGAATTATTGAGAATAGTTAGGAAAAGTTAGTAATATGATAGAGTAAGGATGATTGAACATTTCTAAGAACTTTTTGGTTAGAAATGTTTAATTTTTTATGAAAAAGAGGCTAAATATGATACAAAAAATACCCGGGTTTGGCTTGATTCCAGAAGAGTATCAAAATGATTTACTGCCGCAAACCATTAGTATTAATGGTTGGTGGCAAGTGGGGAAAAACGGGGTCCAACGAATTTTGGTTACCAGGGATTATAAAGCAGAGTTTATTGTTCACGGGGATTATACTTTAGTAGAGATTAGTTCAAAATTAAATCATTCCGCCATTTATCCTTTATCTGAGGTAACCATTGAAAAACCTATTAAAGCAGTTTTTATGGATCTGGATGGAACTAGTATTAAAAGTGAAAATTTTTGGAAAGGAGTTATCCAAAAGACCGTAGCAATTTTAAAGAAGGACCCGAACTTTGTTTTTAATACGGCAGATGAGCCTTATATAATCGGGCATTCCGTTTCAGAGCATCTCCAATATTGTCTGCATAAATATTGTCCGGTTAAATCATTAGAGGAAGCGCGGTTGGTATATCAGGAAATAACTACCGAGGAGTTGCAAAAGATAGCTAGTGGGAATGGGGATGCCAATATCTTTAAACCGACCGAAGGGTTAAAAGAGGTATTATTAGCCCTCAAAGAAGCGCGAATTAAGATTGCGTTAGTTACCTCAGGAGCATTGCAAAAGGTGTATCCCCAAATAGTGGGATTATTTAAAATGTTGCAATTAGAAGATCCCTTAAACTTTTATGACACAATCATTTGTGGGGGGCAGGTTGTCCAAAAAGGCAAAATTGGTAATCTGGGAGAACTTGCTTTAAAACCACATCCCTGGTTATATGCAGAAGCAGCCCGGATCGGACTTGGTCTTGATCAGTCTGTATATAAACATACCTTTGGGATAGAAGATACCAGTGCCGGAGTTATTTCTTTAAGGTTGGCCGGGATTCCGGCACTGGGTATTAACGGAGGTAATATAGTTAGTAGCGGAGCTCGGCCGTTACTTTTTAAACAAATTAATTCTTTACCGGAAATAATCTCTTTTTTATAAAAAGTTTAATTTGGCTTTGGTTATACTTTATCATAAAGCAAGTCATTCATAATTGTTTTGACTAGGTCCAGCTGTTCTTCGTTAAAACGATAAAACAGAAGGCCATTGAGGTAATTTTTATATTCATTTTTGACGGGGACACTCCAAGCGGCTTTGGCAACTGTATACACAGTTTTGTCATGATAATTTAAGCGTAACGTATTGTTAGAGTTAATTGGTAGATTTACGGGTAAATAGATTCTTAGGCCCCCCAAACTAATTCCCTCGACTTTTCCCTCCAGGATCTTACCATCTTTTTGCTGAATACTGGCATTCAGATTAGGAATGGTGACGATTGGGCCGGATTCTTGCCGGGGGGGTGTCTTTTGTTTGGAAATGCTTTCCATTTTTTCAAAAGAAACCTCTTGATTTAATTGAGCTTTTTTGGAACTGCAATAGTCGACGATATAATTCCAAGCATCAATAGAAATATCTAAAAATTTGACTCCGTAAAAAATACACCGGTCTTTGTGCTGGTTAACACCGTACCTTGAATGAACAATCTGTCCTTTGGCTTCTACCTCTCCTAAATCAGGTAGATTAAAATAAAACCAGGCTAAGTCACCCTTAGCTAGTTCGTTTTCTTTTTCATAAATAATTAAAAATTCTAAGCCACCAGCCCCAATATTGACAATGGTTGCATTTTTTAATTCTCTTTCATCTTGTTCCAGTTTTAAATTTAAGTTAGCTTCAAAAGGCATTCGGTCTCCGGTACGATGATTAAAGAGTCCAAAAAGCATCAATATCAACCTCCATATTCAAAGTTTTCCTGATACACCCTTTATACTTTTCTAAATCGATAAATCAAAGCTCTTAATTGCTGGAAATGCAGACTATCCAGATTACCGAAGCAGATTCCTGTCAAAAATTCTTTATGGGCATTGTCAATCTGATCGCTATTGGTACAATTACCCTGCAAATTAGATATTACCAGATCTTCACAGGACATATCTAATTTAACCTGGCATTCAATGGGAATCCGCTCTGGTAAACGAACCATAAAACCACCAAAATTAAGGTTTTCCACTTCGCCAGAGACTGTTTTGCCGGTTCTTAAGGTTATTTTAACAGTAATCACATTATTTGAAGTTTTAGGCAGCGTTTTTGGTTCATTAACCGGGGGTTCAATTTTGTTGGTAGTTGTTTTAATAGCTTCTGCTTGTTTAGGAAGAGGGGGGGCCTCTTCGGCAATAGGTTCATTTTTAGTAATTGGCTCTTTGTTTTGACCATGATTAGTATTTGAAGTAGAATTATTGGTTCGTAAAGCATGAACAATCCGATCAATCATTTCTTGATCCATGGAAACCCCGGAGCTGCTTTTAGAAACAACATGATCCGGTTTGTATTTATCAGAATTTGTTTCATTTAAGCCGAGTTTTGGATTTGTGGCTGAGATTGATTTAGTCTCGGGAAGATTATTAGTAACAGATCTAGTTTCGGATTCTTTATATTTGGTTTTTTCAACTGTTAAATCAACTGAGTTTTTCGGAATAACCTTGGGATTGAAATTAACCAAGGTAGATTCACCTGAGTGATTAAAAGGATTGGCTTCGCCATTACTGGTTGCTGGATTTGCCATCTTGGAATCATGATCAAAGTGATTTTGCTTAGTTGATTCAGCGGTGGTATTAGCGTTTTTATAGCCAAAAACTTTGTCAATTAAAGTAGAATCTTCGGATGCTGCGGTCTGTTTACTGTTTTTGTCGGAATTTCGTAAAAATTTAATGGGATTACTCAAAAAACTTAAGATTCCCGACATAGTCGTAGACTTCTCTGTGTCAGAAGATGGTTCATCGAAGTTATTGGAAAGGTTATTATCTAAGTTATTGGTTTCTAATGCTGTTTCAGTTTGAAGTGAGGGAGAAGCTTCCTTATTTGCGTTTTTCATAGTGACCGGGCTCGGATCTACTGTATTTAGCACGGGATTAGGTTCGACAGGCGGTTGATGAAAAGCCCCCATATTAGGATTTTGGGGCGGGTTCACCGGAATATTAGAAGTAGGCTCTCCATACTGCTGATTAGGGGTAAAAAGCTCAGGAATTCCCAAGCCCTGATTAGGGCTCAAAGGTATAGAATTCTGCCGGGAATCCTGGATATTTGGCACTGGGTTACCAGGATCAATAGGCGGCTGATGAAAAGCCTCTAAATTAGGGATCTGAGGCGAATTCGTCGGATTAGAATTAGGCTCAGTAAACTGCTGCTGCTGATTAGGGGCAAAAAGATCAGGAGTTCCAAAGCCCTGGTTAGGAATAAAGGGAGTAGGATTTTGCTGAGGTTCCTGGATATTTAGTCCCTGATTAGGCCCCGTAAACTGTTGCTGATTAGGGGCAAAAAGATCAGGAGTCCCAAAGCCCTGGTTAGGGATAAAGGGAGTGGGATTCTGCTGGGGATCCTGATGGTTAGCCGCTTCGAAATTCGTATTCTGAACTGAGTTCGACGGATTGGAATTAGGAGCTACAAAAGGTTCATTGGGGGTAGTGAGATCGGGAGCTCCAAATTCTTGTCCCGGAATAAAAGGTGCCATATTATTTGCTGGGGGAGTATTGCTGGTTCCACCAGGGGCATCATTAAGAGTCGGAGCTTGCTCTGGGTTTTTTGAAGGAGTAAAGTATTGCTCCGGATCAAGGATGTTAGATAAATCAACATTAGTTGATGAAATATTATTAGAGAAAGCATAATTAGGCGGCGCTTCATTACCCGGAAGCTTATTGCCCTCTGGAAAATTCACAGGGACCTGGGGGGCAGAAAAATCTGGTGCAAGCTGATTTTCGTTGGTTTTTGGCTCGGTAGAAATGGATTTCGGCTCATTAAGAGGGACTGCATTTTCCGAGACTGATTTAATGGTTGGGTCATTCGGGAGTTCTTGATAGAAACTGGGAATATCCGTATTTTCTTCCTGAGACCCAGTAGCCTCGTTGGAGGAGGCAAGCTGAAGGTTATCAAATTCGCTGGCGGATATTAACAGAGACTTTCTTTTTTCATCAAATTCAGGATTATCTTCGGCCGAGACAGGAGTAGTTTCGCTATTAACAATATTTTCTGGGTTGTTTGTTTCTCCTGGAGCACTACCATTGGTTAAAATTTTTATTAAATCGTCAATTTTTTCTTGGGATAAAGATTGCCCGGGAGCTCCTTTAACAGTTGCTTGATTTGGTGCAGGTGTTGCCCCAAGCGGTTCGGTTTGGGCAGCAGGAGCTTGCGGTAAGGGATTAACATTATTTTGAATCACTTTTGAAGTAGCTTTTTCCTCAACTTCTAGGGCAGCTCTTTGTGCCGGATCAACGGAATTTTCCTCTGATTTTACAAAAGAGTCGGCTTTCAAATTAGTTTGTGGTTCTGCTGTTTCACTTGCAATAGGTTGCCTAGGCTCCGGTGTAGGTTTGATTTCAGAAAATGATTCTGGTTGCTCCGGGGCTGTTTTTGGCAATTGTGATAAATTTTGATCATTAATTGGGACTGGTACAGAATTTGTATTTTCGGAAATATTTTGTTGACAGTAGTTGGTGATTGCAGCTAAGGAATCGGGAGAAATCTCTAAAAATTTTATCCCGTAAGAGTTCACTAAGTTACCGTTTTGATCAAAAGTATTTGCAGTAAAATTACTAATTTCACCTTTGGCGGAATATTGAGTATAATAATTTGAGTCAGGAAAACTAAAGAAGACTTCTATAATATCATCGGGCATTAACTTCAGGGAATGTTTGGGTGCGTAAAAGTTAATACCATTAACACTGATACTAATTGCATAAGCCAGAAATTCATTGGTGCCATAACGTATTTTAATTTTTGTATTAAGGGGTACAGGTTGTTGATTTGGGTAACCATTGTATAATTCTTCCATTTTTGACCTCCAGAGAATAAACTCCTTAATTTTATTATAGGACGATATTTAGAAATATTAAAGTATATTTTGAAAAAAACTTCAAAAAATTATATTTTTTTTCATTTTGGATATTTTTTCTGTCAAAATTATAATTTTAAGGGCTTAGATGTTATAAAGTTTCCTTTGTATGACATATATAATAATAATTATATTATAAA
>JANQHU010000065.1 GCA_028282485.1 Bacillota bacterium | reverse complement strand
AGCCAGGTGGGCTGATTTTCCCATATTGATCAATGATCGCCGCGGGGCAGGGATTGTACTTGCTTATGTTTGGAAGACGGCCCCTTTCATTATCCTGATGTGCTACCCCTTACTCCAACGAATTCATCGCAACTGGTATCCGTTGGCCTTTAGCTATGGGGCTAGCCACGGGGCTTTTTTTCGGGAAATTGTGGTGCCCCTGCTTATGCCTTCTTTTGTAATTTCGTTAGTGATTATTTTTGCGTTTATTTTTGCGGCTTTTGAGATCCCGTATTTATTAGGGGTAACCCATCCCCGCAGTTTGGCTGTTTTATCATATCAACTATTTACCAGTGGTAATATTGGTGAGAGGCCTTATGTCATGGCTATTAATACCATCATTACTTTTGCCGGAATGGCTTTTGGTACAGTAGTTTATTTTATCAATAAACATCTCTGGGGAGCAAGATTACGAGGCTGGCAATGAAGAAGATTCTGGTTAGCATATTCATTGGTTTAATAATTGGGGTTTCACTCCTGACGATGGTATTGCTGGTTTTAAAAAGTATGAGCCTCCAGTGGAACTGGCCGCAACTTTTGCCCCGCCAGTTTTCTGGGCGGGCTTGGCAGTATGTATTTTTAGAAGAACCGAAGACTCTTACAGCTATAGTTAATAGTCTCTTTATTGCTTTAATGGCTGTAATTATTAATTTAATGGTCGGAATTCCGGCGGCGCGTTACTTGGCTAAGGCTAAAGTTAAGTACCGTTTTTTAATGGAGCTAATCATTTTCGCCCCGGTAATTGTCCCTCCGTTTATTTTTATCATGGGAATATACTATTTTTTTATTAAATTTGGCTTAACTGAGTCTTACTGGGGCGTAATCCTGGCCCATCTTGTTCCCACTCTGCCTTATATGATTCGCGTTTTGATGGTTAGTTTTGCCACCTTAAATGATGATTATCTAAATGTCGCCAAGTTGTTAGGCGCCAGTAGACTACAGCGGTATTGGTTTGTATTAATCCCGCGCATGCTGCCGGCGATTATTGGCGGGAGTGCCTTAACGATTTTAGTTTCCTTTAGCCAGTATCTCCTTACCTTACTAGTAGGTGGGGGAGAGATTCTGACGCTACCTCTGCAGATCTATCCTTTTTTAGTGGAGGGGGATAATTTCGTCGGAGCAGTCTATGTTCTCTTATTTATGGTGATTAATTTAGGGGCTATTTTAGTCGTAGAAAAGGTTCTCAAAGTTTATGCTAATAAGTAGAGGCGAGGTTTTTGGAATGCTGGAGTTACAAAACATATCTAAAAAATATGAAGGTTTTTTGCTAGAAGGGATTAATCTCCAAGTCGCTACCGGAGAGTTTCTGGCGCTTCTAGGGCCTTCTGGCTGTGGGAAATCGACGCTCTTAAAAATTATGGCGGGTTTAATTACCGATTTTCAAGGAGAACTATTAATTAAAAAGCGGAAGCTCCGGGAAATACCTGTGAAAGAAAGAAGAATTAGTATGGTTTTTCAGGAAGCCTTACTCTTTCCTCATCTCAATGTAGCGGAAAACGTGGCTTTTGGGCTAAAAATGCAGGGAGTAGCTAAAAAGTTAAGAATGCAGAAAGCCGCCGATTATTTAGAATTATTAGAACTCCCCGGCTACGGCGCCAGGGCGGTGGATACCTTAAGTGGTGGGCAAAAGCAGCGAGTAGCTCTCGCCCGGGCTTTGGTAATGGAACCGGAGATCCTCCTTTTGGACGAGCCCTTAAGTGCTTTGGATTTTAATCTCCGCCAGAATCTCCAAGGGGTACTCAAAAAATTACACCGCCAGAAAAAGCTGACTACTATTTTTGTCACCCATGATCGGGAAGAGGCTTTTTATTTAGCCGATCGGATTGGGATTTTGGAAGCCGGGCGGCTTAAACAGCTAGGCACCGCCGCCGCAATGCTTGCCCAGCCCCAAAGTGCTTTTGTAGCCTCTTTTTTGGGGGAAAGAAATATTTTAGCCGGAGACTTTTTGGCCGGGGGGCTTTTTCGGAGCCGGGAGTTTTCTCTCCCCACTTCTTTTACTAAAACGGGGGCTGGTTATCTGTTGATTCCCAATCAGGCCATTAGCATTACCCAAAAAGCAAAGAATTCTGCCGGAGAGAAGACCGGAGAAATCGTGGATCATTATATTCGAAATGGTTTATATCATTGGGAGCTGTTAGTAGAGGGAGAAAGATTAACTTATCGTAATAGCCAGCTTTTAGGAGACTGGGGCCTAGGCGAACAAGTTGGAGTGCAACTTGATCCGCACCAGGTACTTTATTTAGCAGAGTAAAAGAGAGGTTTGGGGAGCATGTTAGATACCTACGGGCGGCAGTATGTGCAATTTTTTTTGGAAAAAGTAGCCGACTTTTTTATTAAGCGGGGTTTTTCGGCTAACCAAGTTACCATACTTTCCTTGGGAGTAGGCTTGGTTGTGCCTGTTTTGTATATCGGTCAATTAGCCTGGGGGGCGGTTCTCTTTTTGTGGCTCTCCGGCCTGTTGGATGCTACGGACGGCACCATAGCTCGGAAGACCAATACGAGTAGTTATCAAGGCACTTTAATGGATATTTTTTTTGACCGGGTAGTGGAAGTAGGCGTGATTCTGGCCTTGGCTTGGGTGCACCAGGAGAGTTGCTCGTGGTTGATAGTCTTATGCTGCAGTATTATTCTCTCGATGACGGTTTTTTTGACGGTGGGAGCCTTAGTCGCCAAAAAAGGGGTTAAGACTTTTTACTATCAAGCTGGCTTAGCAGAACGAACCGAAGGCTTTGTCGTGTTTAGTTTAATGATGCTTTTTAATAATTATTTAGTGATTTTAACCTTGATTTTTGCCGGGTTAATCCTAATTACCGCCGGGCAGCGCATGGCTGAAGGCATGAAACTCTTACGGTAGGAAAGGGTTTTTAATTTTGCCAAAAAACTTTTATTATTTTTTGTTTATGTGATATAATAAATTAAGCATAATGCAAAATTTGGAGGAAGTTGGTTTTGAGAAAAAAGATTAAAAAGCACTTTAATACTCAGGGCCTTTGTGTCCCTTTAAAGCACTATATGGTAGATATAGCGGATAAACTAAGCCAAATCATTGAGTTAGTAGAAAATGAAGAATATTTCACCATCAATCGACCGCGGCAATACGGGAAGACCACCACTTTATATATGTTAGAAAAGGCCTTACAAAAAGAGTATCTGATAATTAGCTTAAGTTTTGAAGGATTAGATGATACCATACATAAAGATTATAAAGTATTTATCAAAAGCTTTTTGATCATGTGGCAGGAGCAGCTA
>JANQHU010000049.1 GCA_028282485.1 Bacillota bacterium | reverse complement strand
ATTTTATCCTGAGCAATGGCTTCGTATTTTAAGGAGACTTCCATTTTACGAGTATCTTTGAATTGTAAGCCGTATTTTTTAATCAGCCCGGGATAACCATCCTCTCGGTCAAAGAAATCGTGTTCGGCTCCGAAAGTCAGTTGGTTACTGAGGGGAATTAGATCGGAAACTTCGGTTAAATTATTTTTTTCGGCAAACGCTTCTTTAACGGCAATAGCATAGGTGTTATTGAAGCCCAGGTGCCCTAACCAAGTGATTTGAAATTCTTGGTCAAATTTTTCTTTGACAATGTCGTAAATTTCATCCGGGCTGTAAATTTCGCCAGTCTCTGTATCCTTTACCAAATTTAATTTGAGATGAGCCATATAGGCAGTTCCGGTATACTCGGGGTATAAATCAACGTCTCCTTTTTTGAGGCCTTCAAAAACAACAAAGTTATTGATGTTTAATTTGCGCTCCACTTTTAAATCAGTATGGGACTCTATCATTTGGGCAAAAATTTCGCCTAATATGATACTTTCAGTAAAGTTTTTTGAGGATACAATAATTTTTTGGTCAGCGCCACCGCAACCTACTAAGCAACTGAAAATTAATAACATACTTAATACTAACAGTATTCCTTTTTGTTTCATGAAAATTAAACCTCCATCATAATTTTAGTTATTTTGTTTTGATCATCTTCTTTTCCATTGAGAGCAGCAAGTAATCTAAGACAATAGCCAGGGTAGATACGGGGATGGCTCCTGATAAAATCATATTGATATCAGCCATCTGCACTCCCCGCCAAATAATTTTGCCCAGGCCTCCGGCTCCAATTAGAACACCAATGGTAGCAATTCCGAGGGCGGTAATAAAAGCAACGCGAATCCCGGAAAAAATAATTGGTAAGGCAATGGGGATTTCTACTTTTGTCAAGATTTGCAACTTAGTCATGCCCATCCCTTTACCTGCTTCAATCAGGCTTTTGTCAATTGATAAAATACCAACATAAGTATTGCGGATTATCGGGAGCAGAGAGTAGAAAAATAAGGCGATTACTAAAGTAGTGTCTCCTAGTCCGAAAATAATCATCAAAACTGACAAAAGAGCGAGATCAGGTATTGTTTGAATAATATCAGCAATCGAGAGCACTATTCCCGATGCCTTGCGAAATTTGGTGATTAGGATGCCGATGGTAATGCCCACGGCAGTTGCTATTAAAACGCCAGTAACACTTAATTGTAAATGTTTGATAGTTTCAACAAGAATTTTATCCATAAAATTAATAAACCTCCTTTCTCATTATTTGGTTAATCCTTTGGGAGTTACAATTTTTTGGACTAAGCCGATAAGTGTTCCGGCGAGTAAAGCTAAAATTGAGGCAGGAATAGCCCCGGCGAGAATTAATTCCTGACGGTAACGTTGCAGGCCCGTCCAGATTAAATCTCCTAAACCTCCCGCACCGATGAGGGCGGCCACGGTTGTCCAACTAATAATATAAACTAAAGATAAGCGAATCCCGGCCACGATTACCGGTAGGGCTAAAGGAAGCTCGACTTTATATAAAATTTGAAAATTGCTCATGCCCATCCCTCGCGCCGATTCGGTATAAATTTTACTAACTTCGGAAATTCCCGTATAGGTATTGCGCAGAATTGGCAAGATGGAATAGAGAAAGAGAACCACAAAAGCGGGCAGAAACCCTAAGCCGAAAACAGGCATGGCCAAACCAAAGAGCACCAGGCTGGGGATGGTTTGAATTATGCCGGTAGTTGTTAAGATATATTGGGCAAATTTGGGTCTGCGGGTTAACCAAATTCCAAAGGGAATTGAGACAATAGCTCCGAGAAGAACGGCTAAAAAAGAGATTTGAATATGTTCCATAGTGGCAGTGAAGATGGTTTCTTTTTCTTGAATTAAAAAATCGAAGAAACTACTCATCAGAGTCTCCTTTCCAAACTACTTCCGCCAGGGCCTTGACTATACTGGTTTTGGTTACTAAGCCACAAACTTTGTTGTGATCATCAACTGCTACAATGGAATCTAACTTATTATTGATTAATAAATCAAAGGTTTCTTTCGCATTGGAAGTGGTTTTCACCGTGGGAACATCACGGCAAAGTAAATCATTAATGATATTTCCGTTATGTCCGCATTTTTTAATTTCTTCAATCCGAACAATCCCTTCGAGAATACCCTCTCGATCAACAACGATCAGATTATTGACGCCCTTGCTTTTCATTAAAGCCAGGCTTTGGGCGATACCTTTATCTTTTGTTACGGTGACCGGATGCGGACGCATCACATCGGCTACGGTTTCAATGTCAAAACTAAAATTCAAGCGATGTTTTCCGATAAATTCCGAAACAAAATCATCAGCCGGTTCGGAAAGAATTTTTTCGGGATGGGCTGCTTGGACGATTTCGCCGTCTTTCATGATCACAATTAAATCAGCCAATTTTAGGGCTTCATCCATATCATGAGTTACAAAAATAACGGTCTTATTTAGCTTTTGTTGTAATTTTTTAATTTCATCTTGCAGGGTTTCTCGGGTAATAGGATCGAGAGCTCCGAAGGGTTCATCCATTAAAATTAAAGGCGGTTCCGCCGCCAGGGCTCTGAGTACTCCTACCCTTTGTTGCTGACCACCGCTGAGTTCGGAGGGATAGCGGTTGATGTATTCAGAGGGGTCCATATCTACCATTTCCAAAAGGTCTTTAGTTCTTTGCAGTCTTTTTTCAGCCGACCAGCCCAGGAGTTTGGGGACCACTTCTACGTTTTGGCCAATGGTCATATTGGGGAATAAACCGATTTGTTGAATTACGTAACCAATATTCCGGCGCAAGAAAACCGGATTAACTTTGGTGATGTCTTTGCCTTGAATAAAAATACTCCCAGAAGTGGGTTCGATTAGGCGATTAATCATCTTGAGAGTAGTAGTTTTCCCACAGCCACTAGGGCCGACAAAGACCACAAATTGTCCTTCTTCAATTTCCAGATTTAAATTACTTATAATGACATTTTTATTATTATAAGTTTTTCCAATATTTTGCAGTTTAACCAATTATGCAACGCTCCTTACTTACATTTATCTATTTTGATATCAATAAAAACAAGAAATTGCTAATTCTTTTATTAATACCTTAGGTAATATCATAACTTA
>JANQHU010000473.1 GCA_028282485.1 Bacillota bacterium | reverse complement strand
TACTTTATTTGTTAAATCGAGTAGCTTTTCTTGAGAATGAGCTTCTAAATAAAAACGCAGTAAGGCCTCAGTACCGGAAGGACGAATCAAAACCCAACTATCATTATCTAAGATTATTTTATATCCATCAATTTTTTTGATTTCTTTTACCCTATTAATCCCGATCCATTCCGGTGGATCTTTTTCAAACATTTTTAAAATTTTGGCCTTGGCTTTTTCAGTGGTATGGAGATCAATTCGTTTGGAAAAGAATTGACCAACCCGAGCATAGAGCTCATCCAGTAACTCTAATAATGATTTTTTATTAATCGCCATCATTTCTGCCATTAAAGCACAGGCTAAGATCCCATCTTTTTCAGGAATATGCCCGGAAATACTTAAGCCGCCACTCTCTTCTCCACCAATGATTACTGGCATTTGACGCATTTTTTCCCCAATATACTTAAAGCCTACCGGAGTTTCATATGTGGTAACTCCGTGCAGCGCGGCAAGGCGATCAATCATATGGGTAGTTGCTACCGAGCGGACTACCGCACCTTTTAAATCTCGTGTTGTGATTAAATGAGTCATTACTAAAGGAATTACTTGATTGGGCGTCAGATATGTCCCATTATTATCAATAATCCCAAAGCGATCGGCATCTCCATCCAGAGCCAGTCCGATACATGGATGCTGCTGGGCCACTTTGGTTTTTAATTCGTTCAAAAATTTTCCTTGAGGATCCGGCATAAAACCGCCAAAAAATGGATCCCTCTGATTATGAATCTCATTGATTGAACATCCTGAAAATAATTGGCTTAAAAAATCTCTTCCCGTAGCATACATCGGATCCACCAGAATATGAAGGTCCGACTTTTTAATGGCTTCTACATTGATTAAACTCTTTAGGTGATTAATATATTCAGCCGTAGGATTGATCATCTGTAATAAAGAACTTTCTGGTAAGGTGGCAACAGCTGGGCCGCTGAAGTTACTCTCAGGCTCATTATTTATAATAGTTGCCAGGTAATCTTCAATAGCTTTAGTTATTTCTAAGGAAGCCGGTCCCGCATATTCTGGAATAAATTTAATTCCATTATATTCGGGCGGATTATGACTAGCAGTAAACATAATTGCCCCAAAAGCATTATATAGCTTTACCCCATAAGCTGTTACTGGGGTAGGATAATCCCGCTCTCCTAAAAAAACTTTTATTCCCTGGGAGATTAAAATATTAGCCGCTTCTTTAGCAAAAGTTTCGGCAAAAAATCGAGCATCGTAACAAATTACGAGCCCTTTATCCTGACCTTGGTTAGCAATGATATACTGGGAAATTGCTTTAATAACTTTTCGAACATTAGGCAGATTAAACTGATCATACATTAAATCCCGCCAACCATCTGTCCCAAATTTAATTTTATTCATATTATGTCAACCTCCACCTCTAGTTGCTTTAATTAGAATTTGCTAGAGCTAATTTACTTAAAAAAGATGAACTACATTATAATATTTCGGCATAAATTTAATTTTTACCTCTAAAATAATTTTTATCCAAAGGAAAAATTTGTTTTTTTAAGATTTTTTGACCTTTTGTATTATTTTTTCATATAATAATTATGAAATGGAGGGAGAAAAATGAGTCATCGTGAGCGCTATAGGCATCGAGAAGAAAGAGAAAAACGGGAAGAAAAATATGAAGAAAAAGAAGTTAAAGAACCAGAAGTCATGCCAAAATCTTCTGCAAACGATTCTAACCCTTTTTTTGAAAAAAATGATTTAACTGTCTTCGCTACAATAAAACCAATGTTAAGTGAGTCAGCGCAAAGATTCTTAGATTTTTTTATTGAATTTGGTAAATCAAAAAATAGAAATCCTAATGATTTATCTGCTCTATTAGGTCAATTATCTAATAATAATAATAATAATAATAACTCCAACGCTGATAATTCCCAAATGAAAGAAATGTTGCCCCTCTTAATGAGCATGATGAATATGAATAACAATAATAGTGGCGGCAATAGTGGTGGTGGTAATAGCGGTCTAAATCCAGCCCTCTTATCTACCTTGATGTCTGCAATGAATCGCTGAAATAATTTTATTTTTATTGCTTGTTTAAAAAAGCTGTGAGAAAAAGCTTCTCACAGCTTTTTTAAAATTTTATTCTTTTTGCTTTTTATCATTCTTTTTATCAATCCAAAAGCAACTAACTTTATGGGACATCTTAATTAAAAACCAGACCAATCCTGCTAAAGCCGCGATAATTAGCAAACCATATAACCAATCTAGGATCATATTGGAGTGCAACTCCTGTCCTACCGGATAAAGCTCTGCTAATTTCTTCTTATTTAGATCAAATGACTTCAACTGATTTTTTTGACTATATTTACCGTTTTCCAAGGCCAAAATGTCCATTATATTTGGTTCTATTTTGGCAACTTTTCCGCCTCCAATCGCCCATTCGGTAACCTGCGGAGCAACTTTACGGAAGTAATCCTGACCAAAACCATCATAGGAACCTACTAATACATAATAATTCCATGTTGAATTTGGTTTACCGATTTCTTTTTCCGGAACTAGCGCACGAATAGTTATATTATCCTTTAATAAAAATACTTTTAAATCCTTAGTTTGAAAATTATTATTATCAGTAATAATTAACTTACTGTTTTCCCAGCCTACGATTTTAAGACAAAAATCCCATTTATATTCTGGATTTACCGTTACATTAGCACCCAGTGAAGGTAAATTAATGTTGCCTACCTGGGGCACGGAATCAACCAAAATCCGAATATTTTGATGAATAAAACCTTCGGGAGCTTGCCAGGGATTAGTTACTTTTGCAAAGCTAATGTCAAAAATAATATAACCTTTTTTTGATTCTTCTGTCCAAACTTTAAAGTTAGTTAAATCAAACAGATCTTTATAGGGTTCAAAAGCTTTATTGGTAGGATATTGAAAGTTCCCATAACCATTATCATCACCCCTGGGATCATTTTTTTCAAAATAAACTACCGATTGATTCATTCCTAAAGAAAGCAGCAGAAATAAGCTACTAAATAAAATTACTAAAGACTTCATAAACATTGAAAATCCCCTCCCATGACCAATATATGCTTGAGAAGAGATTTTATTATCAGGTATTCTCTTAGAGAGCTATTAATTTTATAGTAGAGCCTTTAGTAACGACCTTTACTTACGATAGATACGGGAAACCCGGTCACTAATCATACAAACTATCTCATAATTTATGGTGTCTAACTTTTCCGCCAGTTCCTCCGCTGTAATCTCATCAGCTCCTTGTTTACCGATTAAGACTACTTCTTGGTCAATCCCAACTGGCTCATCCCCAACATCAATCATACATTGATCCATGCAGATAGTTCCTACTATAGGAAACCTTTTCCCATTAATTAAGACTTCTACTTTTTGAAAAAAACGTCTGGACCATCCATCTGCATAACCGATGGGAATAGTAGCAATAGTAGTTTCCTGCTTCGTATGGTATCTCTGCCCATAACTAATCCCGGTATCCCTAGGAACTCGTTTTACATGGCTAATCTTGGCTTTTAGCGAAAGGGCCGATAGTAAATTAACATTTTTATTTAATAATTCTTGTGAAGGATAAAGGCCATATATCATTAAACCCGGTCGCACCATATTAAAAAAGGAATTAGGAATATCAATTACTCCGGCGCTATTGGCCATATGCACATAAGAAGGCAAAAGCTTCTGCTTTTCAAGATTATTGATCACCTTCAAAAAAATTTTCAACTGATGGTGGGCATAACTTTTATCTTTTTCATCCGCTGTTGCAAAATGAGAAAAAATACCATCAAACTTAATTCCGGGTAACTTGTTAAGCGCTTTAATAAACTCTAAAACATCTTTCGGTAATATACCTACGCGTCCCATCCCCGTATCTACTTTGATATGGACATTTGCGGTTTTAGTTAGTAAAACCGCCTGCGCGGACAATTTCTTCACTGTCTCCAAAGAGCAAACTGATGCCGTGAGTTGGTAATTAATAATAGTCTCTACTTGATGAGACTGCAGCGGCCCAAAAACTAAAATCGGTGCTTCTATCCCGGCATTACGTAAAGCAATTCCTTCCTCCGGCAAAGAAACCCCTAACCAATCGGCGCCATTTTGCATAGCAGTTTGGGCTACTTCTACAGCTCCATGACCATAGGCCTCCGCTTTCACTACAGCCATGATCTTCACCTGCGAACCAACTAACCGTCTCACTTCCTGGAGATTATGACTAATTGCCGTTAAATCAATCTCAGCCCAAACCGGACGAATTAACTCCTGGTACCTACTCATCTTTATATGTCAGCCACCTTTTGCATTGCCCTCGGTAACTCCTTGAGCAAATCACTAGCAATTATCCCATTCTTGTTCATTTTTTTTGCTAACTGGTCTCCCGTAAAGCCATGTAGATAAACTCCTAATACCGCTGCCTCAATTGCCGATAACCCTTGTGCTAAAAATGAGGTGATCATTCCGGCCAAGATATCTCCCATTCCTGCGGTAGCCATCCCTGAATTACCAGTCAAGTTAATATAAGTTCTTTGCCATGGGTGGGCGATAATTGTCCTAGCTCCTTTCAAGACTACAATTACTTTTCTTTTTTGAGCAAAATCTTCAGCTACGGCAATTCGCTTTTCTTGAATTTCTTTGGTTGTTAATCCTGTCAAACGAGAAAACTCCCCGGGATGGGGGGTTATTATTACCGGCCCTTTTATTTTTGACCATAATAATTCATTTTCGGCAAGGATATTTAATGCATCAGCATCAATCACCATGGGAACATTTAACTCTTTATTTAAAATACTTTCCATTCGCTTACGGCTACTTTCAGTTGTTCCTAATCCAGGACCTAATAGTAGAGTATTGTATCTAAAATTATCATAATCAAGTAATTCCTCTTCAAGAGCAATTACTTCTAAGGGTTTTTCCCAAAAGATTACTTCCGGTTGCGTGCCTACGGTAACTAAACCACAGCCACTGCGCAAAGCAGCACCCGCCGCTAAGGTAATAGCACCCATCATCCCCGCAGACCCTCCGATCATTAGGACATGACCATTACTTCCTTTGTGAACAGTTGCTTTTTTGGAGGGTAAGAGGCTTTTAGCCTCTTCGATAGTCAGAGATTCCATTTGCCATTTGGTTGCTGCTAATAACTCTTGGGGAAAATTGATAGTATTAACAACCAAGTTTCCCACATACTCTGCCCCGGGAAAACAAAGTAATCCTGGTTTTGGTAAACCAAAAGTCACTGTCTTATAAGCAAAAATAGCCGTATTAGGTACTAACCCAGTATTTACATCAATACCACTAGGAAGATCCACGGCTATAACCGACTTTTTCAACTTATTAATTTGTAAAATAGCTGCTAAAACATTTTTTCTTGGGGCTCCCATAGTTCCGGTTCCCAAGATGGCGTCAATAATCAGATCCGCTCTATTCCAAAGCTCATCAGTTACCAATTCCCATTCCAAGGTCTTAACCCCGTATTTGGCGGCAACTTTTAAATTTAATTCGGCTAAATCTCGATATTCTGATTTTTTAAAAAGTAAAACTACCGTAATATTAGCCTTAGTATTCTGCATTAATCTAGCTAAAGCTAAGCCATCCCCGCCATTATTTCCTTTACCACAACAAATTATAATATTTTTATTAACTAGGGGCCCAAAATCTTTTTTGACTTCTTCTAAAATAGCTAATGCAGCATGTTCCATCAAAACTGAACCCGCTAACCCGTATTCTGTCTGAGTTAAGTAATCAATTTCTTTCATCTGTTCAGCTAAGACAACTCGCATTGGTTATAACCCTTCTTCTAAGATTACTTGGGCAACTGCATACTGATGAGAGTGAGAAATGGAAAGGTGAATCTGCCCTATCTTATTGTCGGTTAAAAATTTTTCAACTTTTCCTCTAACCTTCAAATAGGGAGCTCCCTTTTCAGTATGATTAATCTCTATTTCTTGCCAAGAAAAACCGTTTAACCCGGTTTTCATTGCTTTTAATAAAGATTCTTTAGCAGCAAAAATTCCAGCTAAACGGTGTTCTTCTCGATTGGTTTTGGCGATCTCCTTTTGGGTAAATACTCTGTGTAAAAACCTCTCATTCCGGATTGCTTTCCCAATCCGTTCTATTTCAATAATATCTACCCCGATTCCCTTAATCATCTTTTATTCAAAACCTATCTATTATTAATATGGCCTACGGTAAAAAGAAATACTCTTATTTTCAAAACCATAACTCTTATAATTTAATAAGGGCTCGGTTCCACCTACCATTAAAAAACCGCCTGGCCTTAAAGCATTTAAAAATCTACGGTATAGAACACTTTTAGCTTCTTCGGTAAAATAAATTACTACATTCCGGCAAATAATCAGATCCCAATCAGCACCAAATGGGTCCGTTAACAAATTTTGATGTTTAAACTCAACCATTCTTTTAATACTATTTCTTAATGAGTACTGCCCTTTTTCCACATTATCAAAATACTTTGCTAAATTATCGGGAAGGATATTACGAACTTCATTATCAGAATACTTAGCTTCTTTAGCTTTATTAATAATAATATCATCAATATCGGTTGCCAAGATATTGATCCTGCCATCAATACCCAACTCTTTAGCAATAATAGCTATGGTGTAAGGCTCCGAGCCGTTTGAACAGCCGGCACTCCAGATCTTAATAGTCTTTTGATTATTTTTAATGATCTCTGGAAAAATACTATTTTGTAATTCTTGAAACCGATCCGGATTTCGGAAAAACTCCGAAACATTAATGGTTAACTTTTTGACAAACTCTTTATACTTTTGTTGATCAGTCTTCAATACTTCTAAGTATTCTTCATATGTCTGCACATTCCAAAGGCTCATTAAGGAATTAATTCTACGATCCATTTGTTGGCTTTTATAATTAGTTAAATCAATTCCAATCATATCGCTAATTATTTTTTTAAATGCTTTGTAATCTAACAACTGCGGCCCTCCTCGCCACAAAAATATTTACCTAAAATTTAATTCTATAAATATTTAGTTAAATCCTGCTATAATTTTTTAATCTAAATAATTAATAATCATTTCTGCTGGTCTTTTTTCCGGCCCCCGGGGTATTTTATTAGCATAACCAACGGGGATTACTGCCATAAACTCTCCTTTTGGTTCTCCTAAAAACTGCCGAATCTCATCTTTTATTAAAAATAAAATTCCCAGCCATACTGTTGATAAGCCAATGGAAGTTGCCGCCAAAAGTAAATTTTGGACTGCTGCTGCCGAACTTTGAATCTCCATGGTTCTCAAAAAATCATAAGCCTGGCTCGACGCTACGTCAAATAATGTTTTACCTTGCTCTATTAATTCTCCCGAATTAACAACACCAATGACTACCGGGGCACTGGCAATTGACCGGGCGGCCATTCTTAATAATACCGCTGAGTTCTTAGAAAATTCATTAGTTTTGCCATTGATCAGCTGCACTAGTTCTCTTTTTTTCTCTTCCCGAATTACTAAAAACCGCCACGATTGTTTATTATGGGCCGAGGGGGCACTATTGGCCGCTTCAACTAGTAATCTAATCGACTCGTCAGTCACTGGTTCTGTCGTAAAGGACCGGATACTCCGTCTTTGAATTATTGTTTGTAATGTTTCATTTGCATAATTATTTCTTGACTCCAACTTTATCCTTGCCGCCTTTCATAATCTTAAATAATATACTAACAATAAATTTATTGTAATAATTTTTATGTCTAAGCCATCTATATTAATAAACTTGCTTACAATGACCAGAGATTCTCAAATAATTTCTCCTTAATGACTTGGTAGTCATTAACTCTGAAAAAAATAATAAGTAAAACTAATTATTCGATTTTAATAAATCAATAAATTTTTAGGTAGATTTTAGTTTAGATAAGCCAGTTTCCATGGCCGAACTTACTTGTAGATTCTTTCCTCGTTCTT
>JANQHU010000454.1 GCA_028282485.1 Bacillota bacterium | reverse complement strand
TGAGCCAGATCTGCGTAGCTCCCAAAAGCCCCGTTTTGGCGACGATATTCCAGAATCCGTTCGGCCAGAACCGGACCGATTCCCGGGATGGCTACTAATTCTGCTTTGGTAATTTTGTTTAAATTCCGGGGCCAGTTTATGGTGAGTTTGGTGAGAGAAGCAGCTTGCCCGGCTTTTGGCCGCTTGGCCGGGGGCTTTAGAAGTTTTTTGCGGGAGGATGATTTCCTGGGGGATAGGCCTTTTCGAGCTACTTCAGCTTTGGTAGGCAGATGGATTTGCTCCCCATCTAAAGCGTATGCGGCCAAGTTAATCATTCTTAAATCAGCTTCTGGCAAGGCTCCCCCGGCTAGTTCGATAAGTTCATATTTCCGCTTGCCAGGGGTGGTTTTGATAACTCCTGGTTTTTTTACTGCTCCACAAACATGGACCATTATTGAGTCGGCGGCGGGCACAAGGGGATATTCTTGGACCTTAAAAACTTCCCGTTGGAGAAAGAGTAAAATCCCTCCTACCGCTAAGGAAGCTAACAAGATTAAAGCCGCTATCTTTTGTCTGATAGTTAAAAACAAGTCTCCTTCACCTACTATTAATTAATTATGCAAAACTCTGCTGCTACCTATTATTGATTGATCTTTAATTTTCCTTGTTCCAAATAATTTGTTAACATATTTGTAACAATTATTATTATAAAGAGGATCTTAAAGTTTTTGTTTTTTTTGACCATTTTCACAAAATTAATTTTTAAGTAGCCGAAAATATGATTTTATGATATATTAGATTACGAAATATTACTTTTAGGATGGTTATATAACTAATGATGGCAAAGAAAAAACAAACAGATTATGGCAATGAGAGTATTTCTTCTTTAAAAGGGGCCGACAGGGTGCGCTTACGTCCTGGAGTTATTTTTGGTTCCGATGGCATCGAAGGGTGCCAACACTCGATTTTTGAGATTCTCTCCAACTCCATCGATGAAGCCCGGGAAGGCTTCGGGCAGATTATCGAAGTAATCAGGCATAGTGACCTTTCCATTTCCATTAAGGACTACGGCCGGGGCATTCCCTTAGAATACAACCCGAAAGAAGAACGTTATAATTGGGAATTGGTCTTCTGTGAATTATACGCCGGGGGCAAATATCAGAATAATTCTGGGGAAAACTACGAATTCAGCCTGGGTTTAAACGGTCTGGGCAGTTGTGCTACCCAATATAGCTCCGAATATATGGAGGTCACGGTCTTGCGGGATGACCATAAATACCAACTCCGTTTCGAAAAAGGAGAAAACCGCGGGGGCCTTGCCAAAGAAAAAGCCACTTATCAGCATACCGGGAGTATTATTAAATGGCGTCCCGATCTGGAGGTCTTTACGGATATTAATGTTCCTTTAGAATACTTCCAGACCACTTTAAAAAAACAAGCAGTGGTCAATGCCGGCTTAATCTTCCGGCTTTATGACGAAGCAAGTGATACTAGTTTTGAGTATTGTTATCCCGAAGGGATTATTGATTATCTGAAAGAGCTTAATAACACCAAAAACTTTACAGAAATCCAGTTTTACGAGACTGCTACCAAGGGCCGCGACCGAGCCGATAAACCGGAATACAAAGTGAAGCTCCAGCTTGCTTTTTGTTTTAATAATGAGATAAATCTCCTTGAATATTATCACAACTCCAGCTATCTGGAATATGGTGGGGCTCCCGACAAAGCAGTGAAAAACTCCTTTGTCTATGAGATTGACCGTTGCCTCAAAGCCCGCAACAAGTACAATAAAGACGAGAGTAAGATTACCTTTACCGATATCCAGGATAGTTTAGTGCTGGTTACCAATACCTTCTCCACCATTACTAGTTATGAGAATCAAACTAAAAAATCAATTACCAACAAGTTCATTCAGGAAGCCCTCACGGATTTTCTAAAGCATCAGCTGGAAGTTTATTTTATCGAAAACAAGCCAGAAAGTGAAAAAATTCTGGATCAGATTCTCGTCAACAAACGCAGTCGGGAGACTGCTGAGAAGACCCGTATTAATATTAAGAAAAAACTGAGTGGTTCTGTCGACATCTCCAATCGAGTCAAAAAATTTGTCGACTGCCGAACCAAAGATCTCAACCGACGGGAATTATACATTGTGGAAGGGGACTCGGCCTTGGGTGCCTGTAAACTGGGCCGGGATGCCGAATTTCAGGCGATTATTCCGGTACGGGGAAAAATCTTAAACTGTTTAAAAGCCGAATATGATAGTATTTTTAAGAATGATATTATTGTGGATTTACTGAAAGTCCTGGGCTGTGGGGTAGAAATTAAATCAAAACATAACAAAGAACTAAATACTTTTGATCTCAATAACCTCCGGTGGCATAAGGTAATTATTTGTACCGATGCGGACGTGGACGGCTTCCAAATTCGTACCCTGATCCTGGCCATGCTCTACCGCCTGGTGCCCACCTTAATTCAGATCGGCAAAGTCTTTATTGCCGAATCACCATTATTTGAAATTAACACCAAAAATAAAACCTATTTTGCCTATTCCGAACAAGAGAAAGCGAAGCTCCTTGGCAAAATTCAGGGCAAATATACGCTGCAACGGTCAAAAGGCTTGGGGGAAAACGAACCGGAGATGATGTGGGAGACTACGATGAATCCACAAACTCGCAAACTAATTCAGGTAATCCCGGATGATGCCTGCAATACCGAAAAAGTCTTTGACTTACTCTTAGGGGATAATCTCCAAGGTCGCAAAAATTTCATTGAAGAAAACGGCCACCGTTTCTTAGGAATGTTGGATGTGAGTTAAGTCTAAATAGCGGGAGGGAGTTAACAACCCGTTTAACCACAGATCATGTTCTTCCCGGGGCACAAAATCGATTATTTGAAAATCATAGGCCAAACCTATAAG
>JANQHU010000422.1 GCA_028282485.1 Bacillota bacterium | reverse complement strand
CGGTAACTGATCCCCAGAAGAAAACTTATCATTTAGAAATAGTGGCCCATAATGAAGAGTTTGCCGATAATTTAGCTTATCTCATGAATTTATTGCATTTAAAAGCTAAAGTCTCCCAACGGAAGCATACTTTTTTGGTCTATTTAAAAGAAAGTGAAGCCATTGCCAGGTTGTTATCGTTGATTAAGGCCTATACCGGAGTATTAAAATTAGAAGAAGCCAAAGTAATTAAAGGAATTAGAGCCGGGGTTAATCGTCAAGTTAATTGTGAGACAGCAAATATTGAAAAGATTTTATCAGCTGCTTGGGAACAAGTTAAGCAGATTAAATATTTAAAAGAACAAGGTTTATTTAGTAATTTACCGGAGCATTTACAAGAAACAGCTGAATTAAGGCTTACTTACCCGGAAGCTTCTTTAAAAGAATTAGGCCAATATCATCTCCCTCCTATTAGTAAATCCGCTGTCAACCACCGCTTACGTCTGATTCGGAATTTAAATGAAAAATTTTCCTAAGTTTTGCAGGATTTTCTCGTAAAAAAGAGAATGATAATTACGTAAAATTTGAATAATATTATGGTAATAATATTTTTTTGTATTAGTGGGACATAAATTAAAAGAGTGGGACTATGAAAGACCAAGAAAAAAAATATCAACAAGAAATTGAAAGATTTATTATAATTCAGCAAAAGTTAGTACCGGAAATTATTCCAAGTATCCTGTTTAGATATCAAATATTACGAACTATTCGTTTTTTACAACCGATTGGACGGCGTTCTTTAGCGGAGTACCTACACTCTCAGGAACGGCGTATTCGTAATGAAATTGATTTGCTCAGAGAACAGGAGTTGATTAGTAGTAATATTTCGGGGATGCAGATTACTAACGATGGTGAGGCTGTATTAAGTGAAATGGAATTCTTTATTAGAGAAGTGCAAGGGTTTAGTCTGTTAGAAGAAAAATTGGCAAAATTTTTTAAGATTAAGAAGGTAATTGTGGTTCCGGGAGACTCGGATCAAGATTTGTATGTCAAAAAAGATCTCGCCCGAGTTACTGCTGCGTATATTACTCAAAAACTTCAAAATGGAGCAGTGTTAGCCGTAACCGGGGGAACTACCGTCGCTGAGGTGGGTGGAGCCTTCCTGCAACAACAACATAAAAAAGAGATTATTGTGGTTCCGGCCCGCGGTGGCTTGGGTGAAGAAATGGAGATTCAGGCCAATACTATTGCCGCTGGTATTGCTAAAGGTCTGGGGGCAACTTATCGCTTATTGCATGTTTCCGATGATTTACAGTTGGAGACGATGCAAACAATTGCTAATGAACCCCGGATCAAGGAAGTCTTAGAGTTATTGCGGCGCTCCGATATGGTATTGCACGGAATTGGGCTGGCTACCGAAATGGCTAAACGGCGGGGTTTGCCGGAAGATAGAATGAATTATCTGCAAGAACGAGGGGCTGTGGGTGAAGCTTTTGGTTACTATTTTTCGGCTGACGGTGAATTAGTTTATTCCACCTCGAGCCTGGGTTTACAGTTGGGAGAGTTATCAGAGATCAAGGAATTAATAACGGTAGTGGGAGGTAGAAGTAAAGCTTGTGCGGTAAAAGCGGTCTTAGCACATATTCCCCGGAATACTTTAATAATAGATGAAGGAGCCGCACAAGGGGTTTTGGAACTAGTTGATTAACAATTGTTTTTTAATAATTTAAAGGGGGTTGTTTTCATGAAAAAATTATCAATTGAAGACATTAATATGAAAGGGTTAAGGGCGCTCGTTAGAGTTGATTTTAATGTCCCGGTGGATGAGGCTGGTAAGATTACTGATGATCGCCGGATTAAGGCAGCGATTCCGACCATTAAAAAATTGGCAGATGAAGGGGCTAAAGTTATTTTAGCTTCCCATTTCGGACGCCCTAAGGGAAAAGTAGATGAGAAGTATCGTTTGGATGCGATTGGGAAAAGGCTTTCCGAGTTAATGGGGCTTCCGGTAGTCAAGGTAAATGATTGTATCGGGGCTGAACCGAAAGAAGCCATTGCCAAGCTTGCTTTTGGGGGTATTTTATTATTAGAAAATGTGCGTTTTTATAAAGAAGAAGAAGCCAATGACCCGGAATTTGCCAAGAAGTTGGCGGAGTTGGCGGATGTTTATGTTAATGACGCTTTTGGAACGGCCCATCGGGCCCACGCTTCTACAGCGGGAGTGGCCCAATTCCTCCAGCCAGCAGCGGTAGCTGGTTACTTGATGCAGAAAGAATTA
>JANQHU010000345.1 GCA_028282485.1 Bacillota bacterium | reverse complement strand
ATGGTGGTTACTACCCGCAGGCTATAGTCTTTGGACTCGATATCAAAGCGCACCCCCGGATGGTTGGCTTCGGTATTTTTGAAGAATTCCCGCAGGTATTCGGGGCACTGGTAAGCCGCCACAATTCCGGCAGCCACGTAGGCCGCATCCACATAGACACCTTCGATCCAGAGCTTTAGGATGTCTTCTTTTTCTTTCGAAAGCATGGCCGCACCGGCTTCGGTTTGCACCATCTTACTATCTAACACTACTCCGGATTTATCTTTCGGGATAATGGTGAAATTGGGCATACAAGCAATGGCAAATTCACTGTATTCTTGCCGGGTTAATAATTCGCTTTTAGCCAAGTATTTATCAACTCCGGTAGTGGCCATGCTGTTAAAATTAGTCTCTTCATTAGCTTGGAAGTTAAAGAAGACCTGGACTTTATAATTCTTTAAAACATGGAGTAAAGCGGTCAAGGACTCCATGGTATTCCCGTCTTGTTTTTTGACTTTTTCGTTTCCCTTAAACCGTTCCCGGCGAATCTTAATCCCACTGGAAGAATCAATTTCCACCGCTGGGACTATGCCGAACCAAATGGTTTCCGCAAAATCATTTTTAGAGTTTACCGTATTTAAATAAGTTTCTAAGCGCGGGATATTATTGCTTTTGACAGTCATATCCAACTTGTTATTGGTTAATAATAAAGCGGGGACCATCCCTTTGTTTTTGGTAGCATACTGGTCAAAATACATCTTGATTCCTAGGATTTTTTCCACCAAGGGTTTGGCGGTTTTCACGAAATCATCCTTAGCATCTTTGTAAAACTGTAAGTAATTGTTATAATTAGTGACTTCTTTGGCCACATCAATCTCATTTTGCACTGCCGGTAAGGGGCAGAAGGTCCGCACTACCAAGTCCCGCACGTAATCACTGGGATTATCGGTAATCTGATCGTAATCATCTTGAAAGGTCTCAATTAAGCCGTTATTCTGCTCCTCGCTCATCACCATCAATGCCGCATCCTCCGCTTTGGGAGCCTCAATAATTTTTAAATCCCCGTCATCACCCATGGTTAACAGCCCGGCTTTAAAAGTTTCTCCCTCTCCCTCTCCTTGGGACTGCCCCAGGAGCAAACGAGTCTTCACATCTTCAATGGCTAAAGGGAGCATGGCCAAGACATTGTTGTAGTTTTGACTGGCTTCCTCGAACTTAGAATTTAATTTATCCCCCATATCTAATTTTTGGGGATCCCCCTCCTCCAACTCTTCGTATTTATTGTAAAGATAATGGACTTCTTTGCGAACTTGTTTAATGTCTTCCATTACTTTTTGGGGGGAAATCATATCCAAAACTCTTTCAAAGCGAAAATCCACATTTTTAATGCCCTGGCTTCTTTTGGTATCCACTAAGGTAAACAACATTTTTAAAAAATCATTATTATGATCTAGTTTGATTTCGGAAATACAATCCGCGGGGATCCCTTCCGGCTTTTTGAGGGTATAGGCTACTTTTTGGGTGGCCGCATTATAAAAGGAATAAACCCCCGGGGAAAACTTGTCCAAAAAATCATCAAAATTGTTTACTAATAATTGCTCGTTAATTTCTTTAGTCTTCTCGTCATTCAAACTGTCGATTCCTTTGACATCGCCTACTAAAGTAATTAAATCAAGCTTTTCCGGATTAATCTCTTCAAATAAAATGGTCCGGTTGGTTTGGGGAATAATCTCCATTTGTAAATCCTCCTAATAAAATTTATTGTTTGATTTTATAGCTAAACAAAAATGTTCTGAGTTTCTTTAATTTTCACTGCTCTCTCATTTTAACCGATCTTGCAATCATTTTGTGTTACAATTTTGTTAAATTTTTTAGTTTTAAAAATAACACTTCCACATAAAGGTGTATTTGTAATCTACTTACAGAGCCAAAACGCTGCTGGGGCGGAAGGGCTAAATTGCGCATCAGAAAGCGGGCGAAACGCCCCGAGACTTCCTGATTCAGCTGTTCAATAGGCGGGAGCTGGTCTTCAATAATCCGGCCCGGCGCTTCCACAGGGACGCTTCCGGAAAGATAATAATAAAGAATGGCCGCCAGGCTATAAATATCGGAAAAACGGCCCTGGGAAGTCGTCTTCGCATAAAACTCCAGGGGTGAGAAACCCGGCGTCACAAAAATCGGTTTAGAGTCTGACTGTCGGTAAAAGAGGGCCGACCCAAAATCGATTAGCACTGGCCTACCTTCCTTATTAATAATAATATTATCCGGCTTGAGATCCCGATGCAGAATTCCTTTTTGATGCAACTCTTTGACGGCCTTTAATAAGGGCAGAAAAATATTTTGCAAAAAATTAACCAGCGATACTTCGGTTGCGGAGGCAAGATATTGGGTTAAAGTCCTTCCCGGGCAATATCTTAAAATAATATACCCGGTTTCGTTTTCCCGGAATGAATCCAGATACCCTACCACCCCCGGATCTTTTACTTTTTTCAGAATCACTGCTTCCTTCAGAAACTCTTCCGTCAGCTGCCGAAATCTTTCTTTAAAAGATGGTTGCTTAAATAAGACGGTTTTTTGATCTAGATCCCGCAGGACTAACTTTCGGGGAAAATATTCTTTAATAATACATTTCCGGCTATTGCGTAAGTCTACTCCCTGATAAACAATAGAAAAATGACTGACCGCCACAACTTCTTCTAGCAGATACACGGATTTCAAGACCGTTTGGGGAACCAGGCTTAAATTAGTTAAATCTTCTGTCATTTAAACCCCTTTTTAATCACAAAATCTTTTTTAAATTAGCAAGATTAAAGATAAACACTTGACAAACCATATTTTAACTTAAAATCCAGTATTAATGCAAGCCTTTTAATATTAAAAATATGTAAACTTTCTTGCTAATGGCAATTAATATTTCTGAAAATTATTTAAATTTTCGCCAATAACTATTTAAACTTCAACATTTTTCCTCATTCCACAGCTG
>JANQHU010000278.1 GCA_028282485.1 Bacillota bacterium | reverse complement strand
GCCTTTTTTGGTTTAATCCCGGGAATGCCGAAAGTGCCCTTCTTTATTATTGCCGCTATAGTTGGCTTTTTGGCCTATAGTCTCAGTAAAGCTAATGGCGAACAACAAAAAGCAGAAGAAGCTAAAGAACAAGAAGCCGCCGAAGAGGATGAAGCCCAAAAACCTGAAAACGTGGTTTCCCTCTTGCAAATTGATCCCATGGAGTTAGAAATCGGCTATCGTTTAATTCCCCTGGTAGATCCGGATAAAGGGGGAGATTTATTTGAACGAGTCACCATGATTAGACGGCAAACCGCTTTAGAACTGGGAGTAGTCTTACCCCCGGTGCGCATTCGGGATAATATGCAACTCCAACCGACTACTTATATGATCAAGATCAAAGGCATTGAGGTGGCCAAAGGGGAGATTATGCCCAGTCATTATTTGGCCATGGATTCGGGAATTGTTACCGAAAAGTTAGAGGGCATTGCCACCACGGAACCAGCTTTTGGGTTACCAGCTTTATGGATTAATGAAAAACAGCGAGATGAAGCCGAAATGGCCGGCTATACCGTGGTCGATCCCCCTTCGGTGTTGGCCACCCATTTGACGGAAGTAATTAAGTCTCACGCTTACGAATTATTAGGTAGGCAAGAAGTGCAAGGATTAATTGATAACATAAAAGAAGAATACAGCGTCGTCGTCAATGAGTTAATCCCGAACTTAATGACGGTGGGTGAGATTCAAAAGGTGTTAGTTAATTTATTAAAAGAAGAAATTCCGGTGCGTAATCTAATCACCATTTTGGAGACTTTAGCTGATTATGCGGGCCATACCAAAGATATTGACATTTTGACTGAATACGTACGCGCTTCCCTGGCCAGACAGATTACTAAGCAGGTTCAGGATAACGAAGGAAAGATTCGGGTGATCACTCTGGATCCCAAACTAGAACAATATTTGATTAAGGTACAACGGGAATCTCAAGGAGGAGGGGTGGCCATCGACCCGGAAGCAGTCCAAAGAATTTACGAAAGCCTCGGTAATTTAGTTAAAGAAGCCTTAGCAGCCGGACATCAACCGGTGGTCTTCTGTTCACCGGCTATCAGATTAGTCTTACGGCGTATTATAGAACGTTATAACTCTAAAATTATGGTTTTATCTTATAATGAAATAGTAGCAGAAGCGGAAGTACATTCCATCGGGGTGGTGGCGATTAAACTATGAGAGTAAAACGTTATATAGCTGATACAATCCCTGAAGCAATCGCTAAAGTCAAGAGTGATTTAGGCCGAAATGCGATGATTCTACATACGAAGCCTTTTAAAGAGGGTGGCTTCTTAGGTTTTTTTAGTAAAAAAAGATTTGAGGTTATTGCCGCTTTAGAAGAAAATCAATCTGAAAACCAACTGAAAAAACCTGCCCAAACAACAACAGAGACAACGCAGCAATCAGCTATTGCTAAGCCAGTTGTCAATCCCCACCAAAATAATAATCAGTTTCGGCCTTTGTATCAGAGTGAAGATAGTCTAAGTAGTAATGAAGCTAGTGAAATCAAAGCAGAATTAGCCCAAATGAAAGAATTAATTAAACAAGTAATGGATTCCAAGGTACCCAAAATGATCAATTACGGGAGGGAACAGCTAGCCTCCTCTTTGGAGCATCACCAGCCGCCCCTTGATACGGGAGTAAGCAATAATCATTCGCTAGGTTCTGCCGCTGTTAGTAGTGGTGGTTGGCGGGAATATTTACGTAACTATGGTTTAGAGGAAGAGGTGGTTAATTATTTATTAGATCATCTTCCCGAAAGTTTACGTAATTCCAGTATTAATAACCAAGATGCCAAAACTACTTTTTTGAGTCATTGTCAAAATTTGATCGCGGGACAAATAGTCTTTGGAGAACCGGTTTTAAAGAATAATCTTAAAAAGCAACAGGTTATTGCCATAATTGGGCCCACAGGAGTGGGGAAAACTACCACCATTGCCAAATTAGCCGCTAATTTTAATCTGTTTGAAGGCAAAAAAGTAGGATTGATTACGGTTGATACCTACCGCATCGCCGCGGTAGAGCAATTAAAGGCTTACGGGGAGATTATTAATTTACCGGTAGAAGTAATTTATTCTCCGGAAGAGCTTACTAACTCCTTGCAAAAATTAGCAAATTACGATTGCGTTTTGATAGATACTGCGGGCCGCAGTCCTTATAATCAAGAAATGATGGAGGATCTGGCTCGGTTTGTCAAACATCCGGCCATTAACTCGGTTTTATTAACCATTAGTGCTACTACCCAGTATCGTGATATGTCCTGTATCATTAAAAATTTTACCAAAATAGCTTTTACCCACTTGATTTTTACAAAATTAGATGAGACTCTTTCCTTGGGGCCGATAGTTAGTCTAGCCTGGCAGACGAAACGGCCGGTTTCTTATTTGACAACAGGTCAAAATGTTCCTGATGATATAGAGGTAGCCAAGTCGGAACGTTTAATTACAAAATTATTTAAGGAGTATTCATATGTATGATCAAGCAGAAAAGTTAAGAGAGATGGTTAAAGAAAACCAAGAAAGTATTTTGGGAACGAGAGTGATTGCGGTAACTAGCGGTAAAGGTGGGGTTGGTAAGACTAATTTGGCCGTTAATTTAGGCATCGCTCTTTCTCAAAAAGGCAACCGAACCCTACTGGTTGATGCTGATTTAGGGCTTGCTAATGTGGATGTCTTAACGGGCTTAATTCCTAAGTATCATTTAGGCCATGTGATTAGCGGTGTCAAAGCGATGAACGAGATTGTCTTGACCGGGCCGGCCGGGTTACGAATAATTGCCGGAGGTTCTGGAGATTATCGTTTGGCTAATTTAAATGAGAGAAATTTAGAAATATGTTTACAGCATATAAATGATATTGAAAAAATTACCGATATAATGATCGTGGATACGGGAGCTGGCATCTCCCGCAGTGTGCTAAAGTTTGTTTTGGCTGCTGAAGAAGTAGTGGTGGTTACCACCCCGGAACCCACCGCAATTACTGATGCCTATGGGGTAATTAAAGTTATTGCTAGTTCTACCCAGCATACCTCTATTCTGTTAATTGTCAATATGGTGAAAAATGATAAAGAAGGAGAAGAGGTGGTGAGGAAGTTAACTACTGTTTCCGAAAAGTTTTTAGGAATCACGGTTAAATGCCTAGGATTTGTGCCCCATGATCAGGTTGTGTCTAAAGCAGTAAAGGAACAACAACCTTTCACCATCATTCATCCACGCTCTCAGGCAGCTCATGGGGTCCAAAAAATAGCCGAAAAACTAGTAGACCAAGAAGCTGAAAGTAAAAAAGAGGGGATTGGCTCCTTTTTTAATAAATTACTAAGAATTGGAAAATAACTTTTGGAAACATTTATATTATGTGTCCTAAAAGTGGATATTTGGCAGGAAGAAAATGTACAAATTTATTTTAAAATTGCAGGAATTATGCCTTAAAAGTCTAATTAAAACTTAGGAGGTGGGATGATGGAGATATCTCAGTACCTGAGTGTGTTTATGGACGAATGCCGTGAACATCTCCAAACTTTAAATCAGTCTTTGCTTGATTTAGAACATAATCCGGACGATCATACCATACTTGATCGGATCTTTCGCGCGGCCCATACTTTAAAAGGGGCTTCGGCAACGATGGGCTTTGTCAAAATGGCAAATCTCACCCACAACTTGGAGGATGTTTTAAGTAAGTTACGTAGCAAAGAATTGAAGGTTTCAACTGATATCATCAATGTCTTGTTTGATACTATCGATCTCTTGGAAACATTGGCGCAAAATATTGGGAGCGGTCAAGAGGGTGATGTTGATGTCGCTGATGTTTTGCAGGAGTTAAAACAATATGCTGATGGTGATTCTAAAGCAGACGAGGAGATTAAAAAAACGGGTATTGCTTTGGAATATACTGACAGTGAAATTGCTGATGTGGAAAAAGCTTTAACGGATGATCCGGAGAAGAAAATATATCATATCCAAGTCACTTTAGCGGATGATTGTGTCCTTAAAGGGGCCCGGGTTTATATGATTTTACGGGAAACGGAACGTTTGGGAGTGGTTTTTAAAGGAGTACCTTCAATCCCGGATTTAGAGGCCGAAAATTTTGATCTTAAATTTGTGATTGTTTTGCTTTCTAAAGCAACCGCCGAAGATATTCACCGCGGGGTTTATAATATTAATGAAGTTTCGGATGTGTTTATCGATCAAAAGAAATTTGAAGAGATCAAAGCACTTCAAAAAGATGCTGTTGTTACAACAGAAACTCCCGTAGCAGAACCCCCTAAAGCGGAAGAAAGCCCTCAACCAGAAATACAACCCAGTTCGGTTTCCGTGGAAGAAAAACCTGACAAAGTCGAAAAAGCGCCAACTAAAGCTATGCCGGAAGCAGTAGAAAGAGTTACTAATAAGGTGGTCAATACCTCTTCCGGTAGTCAGACGGTACGGGTTGATATTCACAAATTAGACGAATTAATGAACCTAGTAGGGGAGTTGGTGATTAACCGTTCCCGCCTGGAATCTATTAGTACGGGTCTGAATTCCCGGGAATTAGAGGAAATTGTGGAACAAGTAGGTCGCCTCACTTTGGATTTGCGCGATAGCGTTTTAAAAGCTAGAATGATTCCCATTGAAGCTATTTTCTCCCGTTTTCCTAGGTTGGTTCGCGATCTTTCCAAAGAGCTAGGTAAAGAAATCAACTTGGAAATATTTGGTGGGGAAACCGAGTTGGACCGAACGGTGATTGATGAGATTGGCGAACCGATGTTACATATAATTCGGAATGCGATTGATCATGGTGTGGAATCGGTAGAAGAACGGCTCAAAGCCAATAAGCCGAAAAACGGCCGCATTGTCATCCGGGCTTTTCAGGAAGGAAGTAATGTAATTATTTCCGTTACTGATGATGGCCGGGGTTTCAATATTGAACGAGTAAAGGAAAAAGCGGTACAGAAAGGTTTAGTTAATAAAGAAGCCTTAGAAGGAATGAATGATGAGCAGATTTTGGCGTTTACTTTAATGCCCGGCTTTTCGACGGCGGAAAAGATCACCGATATTTCCGGCCGGGGCGTGGGTATGGATGTGGTCAAAACCAAAGTTGACGAACTAGGTGGAGTGATTACCATTAGTTCCAAATATGGGGAAGGTTCGTCTATTACGGTGAAATTGCCACTGACAATGATGATTATTCAAACCTTACTCATTCAACTGGGTGAGGAGATTTACGCCATACCTTCCAACTATATTCAACAGATTATTAGTATTGATCGCAAAGAAGTGAAAATGATTAGAACTCAGGAAGTCTTTGAACTACACGGTGAATTAACCCCCTTAATCCGCTTACAAGAATTATTAGATACCCCAAACGCTATTAATACCGAGATTGACGAGGTGGATATTGTAATTCTTAAAATTGGAGAGCAGATTATTGGGTGCGCGGTTGATAAAATACTGCCCCAGCGTGATGTAGTAATTAAATCCTTGGGGGGCTACCTAGGCTCAATTAAAGGGGTTGCCGGAGCTACTATTTTAGGTGATGGCCGAGTGGCATTGATTCTCGATATTCGATCGGTTGCATAAAGTCTTTAAAGCTTTCTAGGGAGGTAATATATTATGAAAGATAATGATAAAAAAGCGCATTATTCGGAAACTAAACAATTGGTGATTTTTCAACTGGGAGAAGAAGAGTTTGCGGTAGATATCTTGCAAGCAAAAGAGATCGAGAAGCTTGACCAAGGAATCACCCGGGTGCCCAAATCGCCTTCATTCGTCGAAGGGGTTATTAATTTGCGGGGCATCATTGTCCCGATTGTGGATCTACGTAAACGCTTTGGATTAACCATCAAAAAGATTGGCTTTGATACTAGAGTTATTATCGTTGAAGTCAACGGGGATCTAATTGGCATGGTGG
>JANQHU010000244.1 GCA_028282485.1 Bacillota bacterium | reverse complement strand
AAGCGGTGACAATTCTTCTATTCATTAAATTCGATTGCCGTCTCAATTTACGCTCTAATTGGAATAGATTTCTTTGCAGACCAGTCAATTCTTTTTTAGTTCGATTCACCTTTTGCCTGGTTTCTCCTAAATCTTCTCTAATCCTTTTATAGCGTTTTTCTAAAACATTAAGCTTCTTTTGTTGTTTTAGTAAGTTCTTGAGGACAGACCGCTCCTTCACCTTGGTTTGGCGGATCTTTCTCTCCGTTTTTTTAATCATTGTTTTAACTGATTTTTTATCTTTGATACTGACTGCATCTACCGCAAACGGTAAAATAAATATCCAGTTAACAAATAAAACAGCCACTATCGACCATTTTAATAACTGTTGCAAAAATACCCCTCCAATATCTTGGCTTTTAATACATATGTTATTTAATAAAAGAGTATACTTTAGATTCAGGTCTTTAATCTATGTCTAATTACATTTTCTACTTCTACCTTTATTTTACCTCTAAATCAATTACAATAAAAGCCCTTTTCTGTTAACATTTTGTTACAAAAATAGACCCGCTAAACATCTTGGCGGGTTAACAGTTCTTCTCCAGTAAACTTAATTAGGTTAAGTTGGTTTTTAATTATGAAGTATTTTCATAGAATAAGGTGGTAAAGTTATCTCTTTGCCATTAAAGGTTGCTTCTTCAGAAACAACCGGATTCACTCCGGCCTCGTATTCATTGGCCACGATAATCCAAGTAGCCGTTTCCGGAAGCCGCATGACCTGGGCTTGATTCTTACAATTAAAAATAACCACAATTTTTTCCCAGGAATCCCCATTAGCAAAATCCCCTAAAATAAATCCGATCGAATGCTCCGGGGTAGTTAAAAACCGTAAATGCTTGCGCACCAATTCTGCGGTAGTCATGCGAAAAGCTGGATGTTCGCGGCGTAAAGAGATTAAACCTGCATAATATTCAAATAGTTCTCTATAAATACCTTTGCGTCGGTAATCATATTGATTGATATCATCTCCCGCATTATAAGTGTTAGGATGGCCTGATTTAGTTCGCCCGAATTCTTCACCACCATGTAAAAACGCGATTCCTTGGGAAGTAAGAATAATTCCGTTGGCTAATTTCGAGAGTTGCATTAATTGAGCATCAGCCATCCCCGGACAAGATTTAACTAACTTATCCCAGAGACAGAGATCATCATGGGCCGAAACGTAATTAACCGCTTCCGTAGGCGCTGCGGCAAAGTCATTAATGGCCCCTTGGATTCCTCTTTTTATATTTTCCCATTCACAACTGGCTCCCTGAACAAAACCCCAGCGACTCCCCCGCAGATCACCCTTAATAGCATCTCGAAAATGATCATTAAATACTGCAAAACCAAGTCCTTTCTGCCTTCCTTTCCAAATATGCAAAGCGGGTTCCAAAGGAGTATCTCCAGCTCGCCAAGGCTCCCCGTAAAAGATTAAACTCGGCTCAATTTCTCTTAATTCGGTGACAATTTGAGTCATAGTCTTAATATCTAAAACCCCTAATAAATCAAAGCGAAAACCGTCGATCTGGTATTCTTTAACCCAGTACTTTAATGAGTCTAAAATAAACTTGCGGACCATAAATTTTTCGGAAGCAATTTCATTCCCACATCCGGAGGCGTTGGAATAGGACCCATCAGAATTTAGCCGATAGTAAAATTGCGGTACTAAAACATCAAAGGCTGACGAAATAGTATTATAAGTATGATTATAGACCACATCCATAATGACTCGCAAGCCATTTTGATGCAAACTAAGCATCATTTCCTTAACTTCCCGGAGCCGGGCAATTCCGTCTGGATTAGTAGCGTAAGAACCTTCCGGAACATTATAATACATGGGATCATAACCCCAGTTATACTCCTGGTCATTGAGTTCATTGACACTACCAAAATCATAAATCGGCATTAAATGCACGTGAGTAATCCCTAATTCTAATAAATGAGCTAAACCCGTCTTTTCTCCCCCTGATTCTTGCGTATTTGTCTCCGTAAAAGCCAAATACTTTCCTTTATTACGAATGCCGGAATTAGGATGTCGCGAAAAGTCCCGGATATGGGTTTCATAAATAACTGCATCAGTGGGAGCTGAAAATTGAGGCCTA
>JANQHU010000467.1 GCA_028282485.1 Bacillota bacterium | reverse complement strand
ATAAATAAAATATCCTAAAAGGGAGGGGTTGATAGTGGACAAGAAGAAGGAATTAACCACTCTTGGAGAACTATTGATTGTGTTTGGCGAGGTACTGATTGCCATGGGGACTCCCGATAATGCTTCCCGAACCGAGTGTTTAGAAAAGAATATGATTGCTTTGACCAGCGTTCTGGTCGCCATGTCAGCGGCCCAAGAAGGAACAGACTTAGAAGAGGAAATTGTAATTATCTAAAAGCAGTTTTAGCGAAAAAAGGTATTGACATATTATCAAGGGAAATTATATGATTAGATTTATACTGAAGTTTTAAAGGGGCTTTAAAAAATATGGGTGAAAAGTTAATTATTATTGATGGGTATAGCCTTGCTAACAGGGCTTTTTTTGCATTACCACCGCTTACTACCAAAAGCGGCCAACCCACTAATGCCGTATACGGGATGGCCACTATGATGTTGAAAGTGATGGAAGAGTTAACCCCGGATTATTTGGTAGTTGCTTTTGATACGGGGACCAAAACCTTCCGGCACCAACAATATGAAGGCTATAAAGCCAAACGATTAAAAATGGATGATAGCTTGCGAGTCCAGTTTCCCTTGATTCGTCAGCTTTTGGAAGTACTGCGGATTCCTATCTATGAGTTACCAGGTTTTGAGGCGGATGATGTGATCGGTACTTTTGCCAAAAAGGCGGGAGCTAAGGGTTTGCAGGTTGAGATTATTACTGGTGATCGGGATTCTTTTCAACTAGTGGACGAGCAGATTCGAGTCTTATATACGAAAAGAGGCATTACCGATCTGGAAAAAATTGATCAGAATTATATTGCCAATAAGTATCAATTGGAACCGGAGCAGTTAATTGATCTAAAAGGCTTAATGGGCGATGCTTCCGATAATATTCCGGGGGTTCCCGGAGTGGGGGAGAAGACGGCTTTAAAATATTTACATCAATATGCTAGTTTGGAAGCTATTTATGAGCATTTAGCAGAGTTGCAACGCAAAAGAGATCAAGAGCTTTTGACCCAGCATCGGGAACTGGCTTATTTAAGTAAGCATTTAGCCACTATTGTGACTGATTTGGATTTAGAATTAGATTATAGCCTTTCCGCGGGACATCAGGAATACAGCCGAGAAGAGTTAGTCGCCTTTTGCCAGGAACAAGAATTTAAATCCTTAGCCAAAAAGCTTACCGGGAGGGAAATGGTGGCTCCGGTAAAGGAGTTTGGCGATTTGCCTTTTCAAATTAGTATTTTCGAGGCCGCGGCCGAACTTCCGGCGGAATTGGTGGAAAATATTTATCGAGAGCAGCGGTGCTACCTTCAATTTGTGACGGCTAAGGCTGATTGGGCCCGACCAATTCATCCTTTGGGAGTGGGAATTGGAGATGGGAAGCAAAATTGTTTTTTTTCCTTAGCAAAAAAAGAAGCCTTGCCCTCGGTTCTGCAAGAAATACTGACTGATCCTCAGATTACCAAATCCGGTCACGGGTTAAAAAAACAGATGCGCATTGCGGCGGCTTTAGGAGCTCCCCTAGGCGGGCCCTTGGAGGATCTTCAAATTGCGGCCTACTTGGTAAACGCCGGCGTGGACGGGCTGGGGCTGGAAGAATTAGGTGAAAAGTATTTACAACAACGCATTCCTACCTGGCAGACGGAGCGGGGTGCGAAAGTGACTATTTATACCTTGCCCCCAGAGCTGGCGGAGACGGAGCTGCAAAGGCTAGTTGGTGGTAGGTTAGCCGCAGTGCAGCTTTTAGAAAAGAAGTTAAGTCTCGCTTTGGAAGAAATGGGCCTCAAGGAACTTTACCAAAAAATTGAGAAACCTTTGATTAGGGTGCTCTTTGAAATGGAGCGAGAGGGCGTTGTTCTAGATGGAGGAGTCCTACATGATTTGGGCCAGACCCTCAAGCAGCGGCAAGAGGAGTTAGAAACAGAAATCTATGAATTAACGGGAGACTCTTTTAATATAAATTCCCCCAAACAGCTGGGGGTCATCTTGTTTGAAAAATTAGGCCTACCGGCTCCAAAAAAGAAAAAAACCGGTTACTCCACTGATGCGGAAGTCTTAGAAACCTTAAGTGGGGCTCATCCGGTCATCACCAAGCTAATCGAATTTCGTCAAAATCAAAAACTCCAAAGTACCTATACCGAAAATTTAATTGCTTTAATAAATCCGGAAACAGGGCGGTTGCATACCACTTTTAATCAAGCAGTCACCACCACGGGGCGACTGAGCAGTACCGAACCTAATCTCCAGAATATTCCGGTGCGGACGGAGGAAGGCAGAGTGATTCGCAGGGTGTTTTTGCCCAAAAGCGGGGAATATTTTTTGTTAGCGGCCGATTATTCCCAGATTGAACTAAGGGTAATGGCCCATTTTTCGGGGGATGCTGGTTTTTGTGAAGCTTTTTTAAAGGGTGATGATATTCACCAATTTACGGCTGCCAAGGTTTACGGAGTTTCCTTAGCAGAAGTAACCAAAGAGATGCGGGACCGGGCTAAAGCCGTTAATTTTGGGATTATATACGGTATCAGTGGTTTTGGGCTGGCCAAGAGTATTAATGTGAGCCGTAAAGAGGCAGATGAGTTTATTAAAATGTATTTTGCCCAGTATCCTCAAGTCCAAGAGTATAGCGAAAAATTAATTGCTACGGCTAGAGCTGAAGGGGAGTCCAAAACTTTACTGGGCCGAGTACGGCGCCTGCCCGACTTGCAGCCGCGAAATTACACCCGTCATTCTTTCTGCAAAAGAACGACGGGTGTAA
>JANQHU010000210.1 GCA_028282485.1 Bacillota bacterium | reverse complement strand
TAAAGCCGGATCGCCTAAGAGAACCATGGCCACTAACATATCATTCCATATCCAAACAAATTGAAAAATTATCAAGCTGGCAAAAACCGGTTTCGACATAGGCAGAATCAATTTAGTAAAGATTTGAAAGTTATTGGCACCGTCAATTTTCGCCGCTTCGATTAGGGAAAAAGGTAACTGGGCAAAATAATTTCGAAAAAGATAGATACACAAAGGCAACCCAAAGGCGGTATGAGCCAGCCAAACGCCTAGATAAGTTCCATTTAAATGAAGCCCTTTTAGTTGTAATAAAATAGGAATCAAGACTGTTTGGAGCGGCATAATTTGCATAGCAATTAACGAGATAAATATTAATTTTCTACCAGGAAACCGATAAAAAGAAATCGGATAAGCCGCGAGGGAACCAATAAAAACGGGTAATAGGGTAGCAGGTATCGTAATAATTAGGGAATTAATAAAACCACTCCCAATCCCTTTACTAGTTAAAACCAGGTTATAGTTATCTAAAGTAAAGCGCCACGGAGGGAGCAAAGCAGACCACCACCCGGTAGTCAGCATTTCATTAACCGGGCGCAAAGAACTGACTAACAACATAAATGTGGGAATCAACCAAGCTAATACAATAAAACCAAGAATAATATTAATTAGTATTTTTTTCTTTTGCAGGTGATTGTTTATGGAAAGCTGAATTTCTGGTTTTTCTTTTTTAAAAAAGGCTAACTTCACTGAATCTCCCCCTTTTTTTCTTGTTATGCGATTCTTCTCATTCGCGAACGGTTTCTTCATAGATTAGATTACGAATATTCATCAACAATATGGGAATAACCGCTACGAAAAGTAACACCGCCATGGCTGAGGCATATTGAAAATCGTTAAGGTTAAAAGCCGTCATGTACATGCGGTTAGCAATCACTTCACTCGAACCAAAAGGCCCTCCTTTAGTCAAAGCATAAATAATGTCAAAGATTTTAAGAACCCAGATGATCATTTGAGTAATCACCAGAACAATGGTTGACCTGATTAAGGGAAGCTCGATTCGAAAAAAGATTTGATGACTTTTAGCTCCTTCGATCCGGGCCATTTCAATTAATTCAACGGGAACCGCTTTTAAAGCCGCACTAAAAATAACTACACAAAAGCCGACTTGCATCCAAACCCCGGCCATAATTAGGGCCAAATTGACAAACTGAGGTTTAGCTAAAAAAGCAATGCCTTCAAAATTAAAATGCACTAACGAACAAATTAGATTAATTGCCGCGTTGATCGTGCCGGTTTCAACATCTTTGAAATACATAAAATTCCAAATTACTGCTGCGGCAGCACCCGAGATTGCGATTGGTAAAAAAATAATTGTTTTCGCCAAAGTCGCCCAGGGTACCCGCTCGGCTAAAACTGCAATTAAAAGTCCTAAAACAACGGTAGCTGTAGTAAATAACACCAACCACAGTAAATTATTTTTAAAGGCGATCAACATCATTTGATCACGAAACAGATCCGTATAATTTTTAAGACCAACAAACTGTTGGGTCTGCCCGGTTTTTTCCCAGGCTTGATTCAGGGTCATGATCAGTAATTCGGCAGTATCTCTGACCGTCATTTCCTCATTGATATCCTCAAATAAAATTTTTATTTGATATTGGGTGAGAAGACGGTTAACAGCATTTTTCCATCCGGGAACCTGCTGTATTAAATTTTTGAGGGTGATTTCTTTTCGATCCAGCTGATCGGCTCGCTGGTTTTCTAACTTCAACTCATTTAAAAGCTCTTGTTTGAACTTATTATTACTAAAATTAATTTTTTGATGAAGACTAAGATAAATAGTTTGAAAGGTTGGAATAACCAGAAAAAATAAAATTAAAAGCGCCGCTGGCAAAATCCATAAGTAATGACTCAGCACCTCAATATTTTTAACTCCCTTCAATAAGCCCTTCATAAAGCCACTCTCCTTTTAGGCGATGTAATTATAGAAAAAAAGCTGCCTCGAAATATTTGAGACAGCCAATTTTAACTAATAACTGATCCCTAATAGTTTTTCTGAGCGAGCTTTTCCATTTCCATCAGAATAGCATCTAATCGGGAGGGATCTTGAAGGTACTTTTTGCAAGCATCCCAGAAGCCGCCTTGGTTGCCCACGGCCGAAGGCATTAAATCAGAGGCGTCAAAGACGTAAATTTCGGCTTTAGTCAAAATATCAGCCGACTTTTTACTAATAATATTGGGGTATAAGTTTAGAGATACTCCTTTGTTTTGAGAGAGAAAACCGTTTTTGACAGCAATTTCATTTGCTTTGACAGTAGTTAAATATTTCATTAACTTTTTAACGGCCGGTTTATTCGAAAAAGCAACTAATACATCTGCGCCACCCACAACAGGCACACCATAGCGCGAATTAATGGCGGGAAATGCAAAGAAATCCATATCTTCACCTAATTTAACATTAGGAAGTTGCGAGGTTACAATCCCTCCCATAAAATCCCCCTCATAATACATATATGCTTTGGGGTTTTTTTGAAAAACAGCGAGGGCTCCATTTTGAAAAGTGGTGGCCAAGGTCCCATCTACCCCACCGGCTAAATTCTTGGGATTAGAGACAATTTGTCCCCATGTTTGAAAAGCTTTTTTTACCGCAGGATGAGTCCAAGGAATTTCATGGTTAATCCACTGCTCATAGACCTCTGGACCGGCCGTGCGAATCATGATGTTTTCAATCCAGTCGGATAAAGGCCAGCCAATATCCGCTCCAATCGACCAAGGTACTTTTCCGGCAGCAACAATTTTTTTATTGAGAGCAATTAACTCGTCCCAAGTCTTCGGTACAGACCAGCCATTCTTTTTGAACTCTTTCGGATTATACCAAATAACCGATTTATTGGCGACTTTAAAATAAACACCATATAATTTACCGCCATAGCTACCTAATTTAAGCCAGGTTTTAGCATAATTTTTTAAATTTTTCTTCGGTAAATATGTAAGTGGCTTCAAAACTCCTTGTTTGGCCAATTCTTTTAACTTTCCCGGATTAGGAAGAACTGCAATATCCGGAAGGGTTTTCGCTTTGACACCTGTTGCTAAAACTGCGTTTAAATCACGGGTAGTATTAAAATTCACTTTTACTCGAGCCGCTTTGGCAATTTTCATAAAGGTTGCTAATTCATTACCGCCCCAAGTCCCCGTTACGGATATTTCCGGATAACCACAATATCCGGCTGGGGCCAAAGCGATTACTCCCATTAGGACAAACATTAATAGACTACCAACCATTTTGCTTTTTTTCATACAATTCCACTCCTTTAGATTTTCATCAAATTATTACATTATTTTCCCCATAGCCTTGTACTAATAATATCAAAAAAATAGTTCTTTTGCAAAAAATATTTTTCGCAAAATATAATTAATATAAAATAATT
>JANQHU010000205.1 GCA_028282485.1 Bacillota bacterium | reverse complement strand
ATTAGTTTAACTTTCAGCGAACAGCAATTTCATTATCAAGATTATAAATATTGGTTACTTACCGATCAAGAAGTAAGAAAATTTCCTATTATGGAGGTTGATTATAATAATTTATTATATTCTTCTTATCCTGGCGAAGGAAATGCCGCTCCCGTATTAAGTATTTCCTACCATAGTGGTCAAAATGTGTCGCAAATTATCACTCAATATAAAAAAGTTTGCAATGAGTTAGGGTACGTTCTTTTACCAAAGGAGAGGTTAACAAATAATTTTTTTGGTTACAAGGGTAGCGGGAAGTATGATGAAATCGGAATCACAGTTTACCCGGATTCTAAGGGAACTCAAGTAACTATTGATTTTATTTATAATTGGTTTGTAAAAACTAATTCCAACTTTACCCAGCTAGTTAACGCTTCTAAGTAAAATAAATAAAAAATTATCAAAAAAATAAAAGGAGGAATTTTTGAAATGACTGCAATTGCCCAGACAGAATTAACCAGCTTTCCCTTAGTAGCCCGGGGGAAAGTGCGGGATATTTATGATTTAAACCAGTACTTATTAATCGTGGCTACGGATCGTTTATCCGCTTTTGATGTGGTTTTTAATGAGCCCATCCCTCGTAAAGGAGAGGTTTTAACCGGAGTCTCTGCCTATTGGTTTCACGAAACCCAAGCGATCCTCCCCAACCATTTGGTCTCTACTGATGTCAACACCATCCCGGGCTTAACTGCGGCGGAACGCCAAATCTTGCAAGGCCGTTCCATGATTGTTAAAAAAGGGGAAGTAGTCCCCGTAGAATGTATTGTCCGCAATTATCTCACCGGGAGTGGGTGGAAAGAGTACCATAAATCGGGCACCGTTAACGGCATTAAGTTACCAACCGGATTGCAAGACAGCAGTAAACTGCCGGAATTACTCTTTACGCCGACGACCAAAGCAGCGGTCGGGGAGCACGACGAAGCCATTACCTACGCCCAATTGGTCAACCAGGTAGGTAGTGATTTAGCCGCTCAGTTAAAAGAAAGCTCTTTAAAACTCTTTAGTTTCGCCGCGGCCCAAGCCGAAGCCAGTGGCATCATCTTAGCGGATACGAAGTTTGAATTTGCCTTTATTGACGGGGTACTCAACGTAGTGGACGAGATCTTCACCCCCGATTCGTCCCGTTTCTGGCCCATGGATCAGTACCAAGTAGGCGTCTCCCAACCCAGTTTTGACAAACAATACGTGCGAGATTACCTAGAAAGTGTCAATTGGGATAAAAACCCCCCGGCCCCGGCCTTACCAGAGGATATTATTGCGAAGACTAGTGAGAAGTATCTGGAAGCCTACCAGCGGATTACCGGGCAGAGTTTGTAAAATATTGAGTGAACAATTAATAAATTAGAGTCATTAATTAAAGATCAAATATATTTTGTGTATGAATATTTATTTTTTAAACAAAAAAATTACCCCGGATTTTACAACCAGGGTGTTTTTTTGTTAAAGAAGAAGCAAGGAGTAGACTAAATGCAACCATCTTTATCCGCAGAATTAATCCAGGAGATTAGCCGAATTGCCCAAAAGTATCCGGTGCAAAAAATTGTACCGCTCCCCAGCTTCTTCAAAATATTGCTAAGGGAGGGGTAATTCTTTATGAGCAAGATTGACAATAAATTGGCAAATTATCAAAAAGCCCTACAGCGACTACAGGAAGGTTTGGCTGACTTTGACGAAGA
>JANQHU010000178.1 GCA_028282485.1 Bacillota bacterium | reverse complement strand
AATCGGCTTTATTGCTACCATGCGGACCTTTGATCGCACCCGACCGGGAATCGGGGCTCAAGCAATTGGGATTGCTCAGGGAGCCCTAGATGTAGCCGTAAAGTATTCCAAGGAAAGAGAGCAGTTCGGGCAACCTATTTCCTCATTTCAAGCTATCCAACATATGTTAGCCGATATGGCTACCCAACTGGAAGCCGCTCGCGCTTTAGTTTATGCCACGGCCCGCATGATTGATGCCGGGGTTAAAAATTTCTCCAAGGAATCGGCAATGGCGAAACTCTTTGCTTCCGATGCGGCCATGAAGATCACGGTCGATGCGGTCCAGGTCTTAGGTGGTTACGGCTATATGAAAGAATATCCGGTAGAAAAAATGATGCGCGATGCTAAAATTACTCAAATTTATGAAGGAACTAACCAAATTCAGAGAAATGTAATTGCCTTAGAATTAATTAAAGAGTTAGCTTCCAAAAAATCAATATAATAAGTTTCACTGTATTCCCGACACGCCCTCACAAAAAAGGGCGTGTTTTACCCTGGTGCCTCAAATTTTTATTAAATTTTTTAGTTCATGAAAGGAGATTTTCAAGGTGAAGATAGTTGTTTGTGTCAAACAAGTTCCCGATACTACCGAAGTGAAAATTAATCCTGAGACCAACACCCTAATTCGAGAAGGGGTAGCAAGTATTTTGAACCCCTTTGATCTTTACGCCGTTGAAGAAGGGATTCGTTTGAAAGAAAAGTTTGGTGGCAGTCTGACTGTGCTTTCCATGGGTCCACCGCAAGTAGCACAAGCTCTCCGAGAAACCATTGGCATGGGAGCAGATGAAGCTGTTTTACTTTCGGATCGAGCTTTTGCTGGTTCGGATACCTTAGCTACGGCCTATGCTTTGGCAAAAGGGATTGAAAAGATTAGTGATGTTGATTTGATAATCTGTGGTAAGCAAGCAATTGATGGTGATACGGCTCAGGTAGGCCCGGAAATTGCTGAAAATTTAAAAATACCCCATATAACTTACGTCAAAAAAATTAATGAAATAAATGATGATAAAATGATTGCGGAACGAATGAACGAAACTGGTTACGAACAGCTCGAAATGCCCCTGCCGGCTTTGATTACCGTAGTCAAAGAAATTAACGAACCCCGCATTCCATCTCTCAAAGGAATGATGCGGGCTAAAAAAGCACAGGTTACCATCTGGTCGGCAACTGATATTGCGGCCGAGCCGGATCAAATTGGTTTAAATGGTTCCCCGACTTGGGTGCAACGAATTTTCATTCCGGAGATCAAGTGCCATGGTGAATTTATTGACGGAACTCCCGAAGAACAAGTAGTTTGCTTAGTCAGATCTTTACGCTCCAAAAAAATTGTGTAAAAAGTGATAAATAAGGAGGATTACTAGTGGGAATTAAAGTTTTATCAGATAAATGTTATGGTTGCAAACTCTGCGTCCCTAGTTGCCCTTTTGGTTTAATTGAAATTATTGATAAAAAGGCCATTATTAAAGATGGCTGTAATCTGTGTGGGGCTTGTACTACGGCTTGTAAATTTAAAGCAATTGAAATTGTTCGAGATATTGAACCGAAAATTACCATTGATAAATCTGAATATCAAGGAGTATGGATTTTAGCAGAACAGCGCCAAGGGGAAGTCTCTAATATGGCCTATGAGTTATTAGGAGAAGGGCGCAAACTGGCGAACCAATTAGAAGAAGAGTTAGTTGCTGTTTTATTGGGAAGTGAAATTGAAAACCAAGCCAAACAGTTAATTGCCGGGGGCGCCGACCGAGTAATTCTAGCGGATGCACCGGAGTTAAAAGACTTTATCGAAGAGCCTTACACCCAGGTTTTAGTAGATCTGGTGACCAAAGAAAAGCCGGGGATTATTTTACTGGGGGCTACGGCACTAGGGCGTTCTCTCGGGCCGAAAGTAGCTGCTCGTTTACAAACTGGATTAACGGCGGATTGTACCGGACTAGAAGTTGATCTGGCAGAGCGTAATTTACTACAAACCCGTCCCGCTTTTGGGGGAAATCTGATGCCCACCATACTATGTCCCAATCATCGTCCCCAAATGGCT
>JANQHU010000160.1 GCA_028282485.1 Bacillota bacterium | reverse complement strand
CAAAGCCTTTTTTGAAGATTATCTGGCTTATCTTGAAACTAAAGATCCAGTTCTAACGGAAAAATTTCATTTTCTGCGCCAAGAATTGGCGAATACTTCTGAAGGACGTCTGCTAATTCACAATGCTTATAAATTTGGCTTTGATATCTCTTATAAAAAAGGAAAAGAGACTATTTCCGGCCATGTTTACGAACCCTGGCATCTCTTTTACCGGGGGATTCATGCCGAAGTCCTCTATAAAATGAATTGGGTTATCCAAGAATACTGGCAGTATTTAAAATTAAATAATGGCTTGCTTTTCGCCTCGGAAATAAACGGTCAAGTCTACTATATTGCTTATGATTACGATACGGACACCATTAGAAGTTATCTAATAATTGAAGAATCCTAACCTAGCGTTCCCCCACTTCTTAATGGAAGTAAGCCAAAGTAAAAAAAATTATCTTCTTTCCACTGCCTTTAAAAGTTGGTCAAACTCCTTTAAATTTAATTGTTGTTTACTATCAGAAAGAGCTAGCTCCGGGTAAGGATGCACTTCCACCATAATTCCGTCGGCTCCAGCAGCTAAAACAGCCCGAGCCATACTCAAAACGATATCTTTACGACCTAAAGAATGGCTTAAATCAACCATAATCGGTAAATGAGTTTCTTTTTTGATAATCGGAACTACCGAAATATCTAGGGTATTGCGGGTTTTATTCTCATAAGTGCGGATACCCCGTTCACACATAATAACGTCTTTATTTCCCTGGCTGACAATATATTCTGCCGCATAAATAAATTCTTGCATGGTGGCACTTAAGCCCCGTTTTAATAAAACCGGGTGTTTAGTTTGACCCACTTCTTTGAGTAATTCAAAGTTATGCATATTTCGGGCCCCGATTTGCAAGACATCCACATGGCTAGCTACTAACTCCACATCCCGGGTGTCTACCACTTCCGTAATCGTATAAATACCATAACGCGCCGCTACTTCCCGGAGCATTTTTAATCCTGTCACTTTTAACCCTTGAAACTCATAGGGCGAAGTGCGTGGTTTATAGGCTCCGCCTCGTAAAAAGAGTAAGCCTCTTTTTTGAAAAAACTGGGCAATCTCTTCTAAATACTCCGGCTTTTCGATAGCACAAGGGCCGGCAATAATCACTGGTTTACTCTGATCTAAGTTAAACATTTCGGCAATGGTTTGGAACTTTTCGTTAGAATTACTACTAATTAAGAGCTTCTTCTCTCGGTTAATTCCCATATATTTTAATGAAGTAGCAAAGACGGTACTAAAGACTTCTTTCATTAATTCGTTGTAAAGCGGTCCCTTGTTACTCTTTAAAATGGTCTCCATCATTACTGCTTCCCGTTCGGCATCAAAGTATTCTGCCCCCGCTTCATCCTTTAATTCGGAAATTTCTTTTAATAGTTTGGTGCGTTCATTAAGTAGATCCAAAATTGCTAAATTCACCCGATCCATTTCTCTGCGCAAGCTTTGCAAATCTTTTTTAGCAACCATTTTTTGTTTTCTCCTTTATTATAATCTTCTTCTATCTATCTTAATAATAATATAATTAAATTAAACTCTTTTGTAAAGAGCCTAATAAAAAGACTTTTTAACGCACTTTTCAAAAGTGGATAAAAAGCCTTTAAAAGGGCCCAGCTAATATTTAATTAAAAAAAGTATAGTTAAATCTCCGGTCCAGCATTTTGCACTCGTTTATCAATTAAGATCATCAAGTTCCCAACATGATCTTTTATAACTCCGGCTTGGGCCTTGAGCTCCTCGGCCACGCTGGAATTCTCCTGGGAGGTCGCCGCATTCTGTTGGACGGAACTATCTAATTGGTTCATGGCTTTACTAATTTGAGTCACGCCTTGAAACTGTTCTTGACTGGCCGTGGCTATTTCACCCAATAATCCGGTTACTTTTCCCACTTGATCCACAATCATCCCTAAAGTCTCAGCCACTTTAGCACTACGCTCAGCTAAATTCTTCACTTCTTCCGCAACTACGGCAAAGCCCAGCCCAGCTTCCCCCGCTCGGGCCGCTTCACTATTTAACTACTTACCGAAACTACATCTTTGTTCATTCAATTCTCCGTGAAAGGGAACCTCTTTTAAGAGATAAAGATTTAAGCTTTGAAGCCAATTCAAGTGATCAATCTCTTTTTGCAGAATAAAAGCGTTCTTGTCATTCGTTTCTTTCACAGTTAGAGATAACTTGACAATTTTTCCAATAGCATAATAACTCAAAGATATGGCAATTAATAAAAAAACATTAATACTAAATAACCACTTAAAATACGCGTCTTAACCGTCATGTTTTGAAAAAAATTCAAGATCATCAACCTTTCTGAAGTGATTATAATTGAAATACCTTTCTCAAAACATTGTCGGTTATTTCATGGTATATTGTAAGTATATTAAAAAAAATTAACAGTGTAAAAACAATCCATTTTTTAATCGTTTTTCTATAAATAAGTAAATTTACAGCTATTAACAAAAGAATTTGGTGATTAGCCGGGAAACATTATATAAGTATTTAAAAAGTTTAGATTGATATTTTTAACATTGTTATTTTGTGAAAACTTAGCTATAATAAAATTAAGAAGGGTTAACTTATTTTAAAAGATATAACCTTTTTGTGAATGATATCATCTAAAGTATAATTAAATTGTGGTGGTGATGAATTGAGGAAGCAAAAAGTTTATTTAGATACATCAGTAATAAGTTTTTACTATGCGGAAGATTCGCCGGAAAAAATGATGATAACTCAAAAATTTTTTGATGAAGAGTTGGCTAGTGGTAATTATAAGGTTTATATTTCATTATTAGTATTGGATGAACTTGAAGGTACGAAAAAGCAATGGTTGAAAGATGGTTTATTAAAATTAGCTTCTCGATATGCGAACGAAATTGTTGTTCTAAATGAAGAAGTTTCTTTGATTGCAGATAAGTTTATCCAAGAAGAAGTGATACCCGAAAAATATAAAGACGATGCTTTACATTTGGCTCTGGCGCTAGTTAATGATGTTGATTATATTGTAAGTTGGAATTTTAAACATATTGTAAAACTAAAAACAAAAAGAGCTGTTAAAGCTTTTGCAATAAAAGAAGGATTTAAAGAGGTTGAAATTATATCCCCGATGGAGGTGGTTGAAAATGATAATTGAAGAACCGCAGGTAATGAAAGAATTACACGAAATTCGAGCCAAACATTATGAAGAAAGTAAACATTTGAGTACAGAAGAATATATAAACCAGATAAATGAAAAAGGTAAAGAAATAATGAAAAAATATAATATAAATTCTAAAGATATGCAGAATAATTGACAGACCTCTGCCCCTTAGCTATTCAGAGTTTTTGGTCATGTAAAAACCTCCGAATTTATTTATTGGAATAAAATTTACTCATTTATAGATTATTTTTGTTACTTACTCCCTTTCATGGACAAAGAGACTCTTTTACGCCCCAAATCCACGGCTAAAACCTTCACCTCCACAATATCCCCCACCGCGACATGATCGGTGGGATTTTTGACAAAGTGATCACTTAGCTCAGAAATATGGACTAAGCCATCCTGTTTTACCCCAATATCCACAAAAGCACCAAAATCCACCACATTACGAACAGTTCCGGTTAAGGCCATCCCCGGTTGCAAATCTTCCAGGGAAAGAACATCATTACGAAAGACGGGCCCGGGTAAATTCTCCCGGGGATCCCGCCCCGGCTTCTGCAAAGCTTCAATAATATCTTTTAAAGTAGGTTCACCCAGCCCTAGCTTGACAGCCATTTGCGAAATAGCTACGGTTGCTAATTTTTTTCTTAAAAGTCCTAACTCTTCTTTCTGCCGCAAGTGCTGGGATTCAAAGCCCAGTTCTTGTAATAAAGTTCGGGTGGCTGGGTAGGATTCCGGATGAACCGAAGTGGCGTCTAATGGTTCATCTCCCTCCATAATTCTTAAAAAACCCGCTGCTTGAGTAAAAGCCTGCTCTCCTAAACGCTTTACCGCCATTAATTGGCGCCGATTAGTAAAAACCCCTTTTTCATTCCGCATGGCGGCAATACTTTTGGCTACGTTCGGTTGTAAGCCGGCTACATACTGTAACAAAGCAGGAGATGCCGTATTTAAATCCACTCCTACATAATTAACACTTGATTCCACTACTCCCCCCAAAGCTTCATTTAACCGCTTTTGATTGACATCATGCTGATAAAGCCCGACACCGATGGACTTAGGATCTATTTTTACCAATTCCGCTAAAGGATCTTGAATGCGCCGGGCAATGGAGACTGCCCCCCGCAGGGATACATCTAAATCGGGAAACTCTTCTTTGGCGATCTTTGAGGCGGAATAGACCGAAGCTCCGGCTTCACTAACAATACAGTAGGCGGTCTGCTCTCTTCCACAAGCCCGAATTAGTTCGGCCGCTAAAAGCTCCGTCTCCCGAGAGGCTGTTCCGTTACCAATCGCCAGTAATTGCACTTGGTATTTATCGATTAAAGCTGTTAAACTTGCTAAAGATTTTTGATAATAATTTTGCGGAGGATGGGGATAGATAGTCTCAGTCTCTAAAAGCTTGCCCGTCTCATCAACTACCGCTACTTTACAACCCGTTCGGTAACCAGGATCAATACCCATGACCCGCAGATTTTTTACTGGTGCTTGTAATAATAAATTACGTAAATTAAGGCCAAAAATCTTGATGGCATGTTCTGCCGCATTCTCGGTTAATTCAGAACGCACTTCCCGCTCTAAAGAAGGGAGTAACAAGCGTTGAAAACCATCGGAGATAGCTGCTTCTAAGTAACTAATAAACGTAGCTTGGGGGTTACTTACAATCTGCTTTTGTAACAAGTGGACCGCCTCATCTACTGCCACCTCCAGGCCTACTTTTAAAATACCTTCTTGTTCACCGCGGTTAAGTGCTAACACCCGGTGGGGAGGAATCTGTTTAAGGAGTTCCCGATAATCAAAATAAGCCTGATATGTTCCTGATGCCCCATTCTCTTGACTTTTATCCGTTTGTACTTCCTTAACTTTAGCTTTAGAAACCAGGACTCCCGTCTCCCAGATCAGCTCTCTAATGATTTTCCGATAAAGGGGTTCTTCAGCTACTCTTTCGGCAATTATATCCATGGATCCGGCTAAAGCCGCTTGACTGTCAGGGACTCCTTTTTCCGGGAGAATATACTTTTGAAGAATCATCTCCAGTGGTTCTGACTCGTTACTTTGACTCCATAAAACTTCCGCCAAAGGTTCTAAGCCCAATTCTTTAGCAATCATAGCCCGAGTCCGTCTTTTAGGTTTATAGGGCCGATATAAATCTTCTACTTCTTGCAACTTGACTGCTTGAGTGATCGCCCCAGCTAGCTCGGGAGTTAATTTCTCTTGTTCCTCGATCGCTTTTAAGACTTCCTTTTTCCGGGATTCCAAATTCCGTAAATATGTTAGCCGCTCTTGAATGAGACGGAGCTCTTCTTCATTTAGTTCTCCAGTCACTTCTTTACGATAACGAGCAATAAAAGGAATAGTATTACCTTCATCCAATAACTTTACCCCATTGGCGACCCTTTTTTCACTTACTTGCAATTCCTTGGCAATCTGCCTCGTTAAATCCATTAATATCCCCACACCTTTTCCGATTCCTAATTACTTAGCCTCTTTTTTCGGAAGGGCCACTTTCGCAAAGAGCATTTCATTTACAGCCCGGCAGATACCGGCTACATTTAAACTATACTGGGCTAATAATATATCAGTTTCCCCTTGGGTCACAAATTCATCGGCAATACCCATTAACTTAATATTTATTCCGTTAATTTCTTTACTGGTATAAAATTCAACTACCGCCGAACCAAAGCCGCCGGCTACCACATTTTCTTCAACAATTAACAGATAACGGTGCTTGCGAGCAAGCTCCAATAGTAGTTTTTGATCCAGGGGTTTAATAAAACGAGCGTTAACCAGAGTAGCTTCAATTCCTTGATTTTTTAAGATTTCCGCTGCCCTAACTGCTATTTGGACCATGGAACCTACTGCTAAGATGGCTATTTTCCGGCCGAGAGTTATTATTTCACTCTCCCCCCAGGCTATTTCCCGAAAATCACAATCGCTGGAATCTTCGAGACTGCCCCAGCGCGGATAACGTATGGCTATTGGCCCGTGCTGCTGAAACGCCGTAAAAATCATATCGCGAAATTCTCTGCCGTCCCGCGGCGCCATCACGGTTATATTAGGAATAGGGCGCAAAAAAGA
>JANQHU010000147.1 GCA_028282485.1 Bacillota bacterium | reverse complement strand
CCCCGGCCCCCACGGAGAATCCCAAGCAATCTCTCCTGGTTTGGCCGCTTTCCAAAGGGCAAAATCCATGGGATTGCGTTTAGCAGTATTTACTTCCACCCGGGCTCCGGCTTGCAAATCCGCTAGATCACGCCCTGATAATTTGCCATACTCCTCAAAGCTCTCCACCGCATAGTAGACATCCCCCTTTAAAACATAGGCATGCCCTTTTTCAACTAAAACTGCCACCATTTTTACAATTTCCGGAATGTGTTCCGAAACCTTCGGATAAAGTTCCGCATCCAAAACCCCTAAAGCCTGCAAATCTTCCAGATAAATCTGGGCGTATTCGTCAGCCAGCGCTAAAGGCTCTTTACCCAACTCTTTGCTCCGTTTAATTATTTTATCATCCACATCGGTAAAATTTTGAATATAAAAGACTTCATAACCCCGGTACCGCAAAAACCGCCGCACGCAATCCCAAAAAACCGGTGGACGGGCATTGCCGATATGGGCATAATTATAGGGTGTCACCCCACAAGCATAGATACTTACTTTACCCGTCTCGCGCGGGACAAACTCTTCTTTACAGCGCGTCATGGTATTATATAGTTTCATTCGCGTTTTCCACCTCTGGTTCCTTACTTTTTTCTCTAGTTAGCTTTAATTCTTTTTCTAAAGCATCAATTCTTTGTTGCAAACAATCTATCATTATCGCCACGGGATCGGGAATTTTATCGTGAGCCAAATCCAGACAAGGCTTACTATTTACCCGCACCCCATCTTGAACTACCACTCGTCCCGGCACACCTACTACTGTGGAGTTGGCCGGAACTTCCTTCAAGACTACGGCCCCGGCGCCAATTTTGGCAGAATCACCAATTTTAAAAGAGCCCAACACCTTTGCCCCGGCGGAAATCATCACGTTATTACCAACGGTAGGATGACGTTTCCCTTTCTCTTTGCCGGTCCCCCCCAAGGTCACCCCCTGAAAGATAGTTACATTATTACCAATTTCTGCTGTTTCGCCAACAATTACTCCAGACCCGTGGTCAATAAATAGGCCTCTCCCAATCCGGGCCCCGGGATGAATCTCAATTCCGGTAAAATACCGCCCCACCTGGGATAGAAAACGCGCCGTCACAAAAAACTTTTTACAGTAAAACCAATGACTGACCCGGTAAAAAAGTAAGGCATGCACTCCCGGATAACAGAGTAAGACTTCCCACCATGATTTGGCAGCCGGGTCTCTTTCAAAAACAGTTTGAATATCCTCCCGCAGATTTTTAAACATGATTAACTCCACCCCCTAGCTATATATTATTAAATCCCTCCCAAAAAAGTAATGAAAAAAATCCTCTATCTTCTCTTCCAGAGACAAATAAAGGATTGACAGGCAAAGGACTTGACGAACTAAAACCCGTCTGATTTTTAGACGGGTTATTATTTTATCATTTACTGGTCTTTCTTTTTCTAGCAGCCTCTGATTTCTTTTTTCTTTTCACACTAGGCTTTTCATAATGCTCTCTCTTGCGGATTTCTGTCAAAATACCCGACATTTGGCATTGTCTCTTAAAGCGCCGCAAAGCACTGTCAAGTGTCTCATTTTTTCCTACTTTAACTTCAGCCAATATAATTTCCCTCCCCTCCACTGCTTTCCTGTTCATTACCCCGTTCGCAGTGTCCGGTTCAACCAAAAAAGAATGAATGATAGTATTATACTACAACTCATGGAGCAATGTCAATCTCAGCCAGGGGGCCAATTTAAAACCCGGCCACCCAGTATATGAAAATGCAGGTGATAAACTGCTTCTCCGGCATCATTACCGTAATTTACAACCACTCGAAAACCATTTTTAGTAAGGCCTACTTTTGCCGCAGCGGCTTGAATACCTCCAAAAATAGCTGCGGAAAGCTCGCCA